>CAZKNQ010000061.1:2100-5388 GCA_964554225.1 uncultured Candidatus Planktophila sp. | reverse complement strand
TTAAGTGGTTCCTCGAACGCAGCGGCGGAACAAATGGAGATTCAACGGCACAGATTCTCGGTTCTGCTATCCACGAATTCGCTCGTATCAAAGTAGAAGATCCATCGATTTCCGAATCCGATTTGATTGCAAAACTCGAATCCTCTTGGTCTTTGATCGATCCAACTGAAGGCTGGATTAGCAACTCATCGCTTAAACGCGCGGTAAAGATGCTTGAACGCTTTAGCCGCTATCACGAAGCCACAACACGCGATGTCGTTGGCGCCGAACTTAACTTCAAGATCCAAGTCGGTCGCGCCGAAATCCGCGGTAGCGTCGACCGTATCGAAGTTGATTCTGACGGCAACCATTACGTAATTGATTTCAAAACCGGCAAAACCCAGATCACCGCCGAAAAAGCCAAAGAGAATTTACAACTTGCTTGCTATCAACTAGCAGTTGCTCTCGACGGTTTTGAAAAGAAGTTATCTACAACTTCCTCATCCGGTGCCGAACTCGTTTATCTTGCGAAGGACTCTGTAAAAGTCACAACTCGTCAGCAGTACAAGATCGATGAAGTTGAAGTTAAGGCCAAGATCGAAGAAATTGCTGAAGGCATGGGCGCCGAAAGCTTCCAAGCGCGTATCAACACGATGTGTGAAAACTGCGTAGTAAAGGCTTGTTGCCCGATCCAGAGCCAGGGCCGGACGGTGATCGAATGATCGAGAAGTACTCACCGCAAGATATCGCTGCTGCTCTACAGAAAGTTGGCGCCAAGGTTTATCAACCAACTGATGAACAAAGCGCAATTATTTCAATCGCCACTAATCCGCTCGAGCCTGCAGTGGTAATTGCGGGCGCTGGTTCAGGTAAGACCGAAACCATGGCAGCGCGCGTTATCTACTTAGTTGCTAATGGTTTTGCTCGACCTGATCAAATTCTTGGCCTGACATTTACCCGTAAAGCTGCCGGCGAACTCGCGATCCGTATTCGCACCAGACTTCGCCAACTTCGCGCCGCCAAGTTAATTCCTGAAGACACACCACTTGAAGTCGCGGTTACCACCTATCACTCTTATGCCGCGCGTTTACTTTCCGAGCACTCGATCCGTTTTGGAATTGATGCCGATATCCAACCGATGGGTGATGCTGCGATGTGGCAACTCGCTAACGACATTGTCCGAAATTGGGAAGATGCTTCATATTCAAATGAATCAGCGGTCGGCACAGTTGTTGAAGATTTACTTGGCCTAACTAAGTTGATGCTCGAACACCAAGTTTCACCTGAAGATATTGCGGCAGCAGATAACGAAGTCCTTGAGCAATTGGCTCAGATGTCAGGTGCGACAAATCCAGAAGTTCGTAAAGTTAAGAAAGTTCTTGAACAACGTATTGCACTGCTACCAATGGTTGAAAGATTTATTCAGCGCCGCCAAGAGTCCGGTCAACTCTCTTTCGATGATCAGATGTCACTTGCGGCAGATATCTCAGTAAAGTTTCCTGATATCGGCGAACTAGAACGCGCTAAGTATTCGGTTGTCTTACTTGATGAATATCAAGATACGTCACAATCACAAGTTCGGATGCTCTCATCTCTCTTCGGAGGCGGCCATCCCGTTATGGCAGTCGGCGACCCATGCCAGGCTATTTACACATGGCGCGGAGCCTCTGCCGGCACTATAAATTCCTTCGGAAAGTACTTCCCTAAAGCTGCTGGCCACACTGGTGCTGAACGTTATTCGCTGCTGACAACTTTCCGAAACGATAAGACAATTCTTGAACTGGCAAACGTTGTATCCGAAAAAATTCGTCGCGAAAGCGGCGCCGATGTTCCACCACTTACGCCACGTCCAGGTGCTGGCGATGGCGAGCTAGTTTGCGGAGTCTTCGAAAATCTAGATCTTGAGGCAACTGCAATTGCTGAATACTTCACATCGCTTTGGTTTGATAAAGCGCGACTGGAAAAACCTGCCGAAAAGCGCTCTACCTTTGCAGTTCTAGTTCGTAAACGCTCTCAAATTGCAACGATTGAAAGTGCACTCCGCGCAGCGGATATTCCAGTTGAAGTCCTTGGCCTCGGCGGACTTATCCACGTTCCAGAAGTTGCCGACATTGTTTCGCTGCTGCGCGTTATCGCAGATCCTGATTCAGGTGCAGCTTTGATGCGCCACTTAGTCGGCCCACGCATCAACTTAGGTGCAAAAGATTTGGCAGCCCTCGGTGCTTACTCACGCAATCGCGCTAAAGGTTCGCGCGCAGAAAGTAAATCACTGATTAAGAAGATTGTTGCCGGCAACCCAGAACAAGCCGAAGCCGATGATCAGTTTCTGGGTTCACTAATCGATACCTTGGATGAGATCGGCGGCGCTGATAAATCTACATTCACTGAAATTGGTTATGTTCGCCTAGTTAACTTTGCATCCGACCTACGTCGTTTGCGTTCGCGCGCTGGTGGCACAATTACCGATCTAATTAGTGAAATTGAAAGTTACTTAAACCTCGAGACCGAAGTTATGTTGCGCGATGGCACAGGTTCTGGTCGCCGCCACATCGATCGTTTCTTGGATGAAGCTGGAAAATTTGCACGAAGTGGTGGCACTTTAAATTCATTCCTACAGTGGCTTGATATCGCCGGCAAGGAAGAAGGAGGGCTGAAATCAGCGGCCCCAGAGGTCCGCAGCGATGTCGTGCAGATCCTCACCGTTCATATGTCTAAGGGCGCCGAATGGGATGTGGTTGCAGTTCCAGGTCTTGCTGAAGGAACATTCCCAGGTCTAAATAAGAACGATCCCGATAACTGGATCACCAACGAACGTCACATTCCATTTCATTTACGCGGTGACCATCTTGAGCTTCCACGTTTCTCATTTAATGGTGCAACTAAGAACTCTGATGCCGGTAAAGAGATCACCAAATATGCCGACATCTGTAAGGCAACTAAGACCCGTGAAGAAATTCGTTTGGGCTACGTCGCATTTACTCGTGCCCGCACTCATTTGATTGCAACAACCTCTTGGTATCGCGATGGCAAAGATTTGGTTGAGCCATCCACGATCTTCGAACAAGTTGCTTTAATTGCCCAAGAACACGGCAAGATCATTAGCGAAGTTCCACGTCCAGATAAAGGCGCCAAGAATCCTGCGCTGGAAAATCCACTAACCGGAATTTGGCCGCGCGATCCTCTTGGTGACAACCGTTCGGCATTTAACGCAAAGGTAGAACTCGTTAAGAACGCGGCTCCACTTGATCTGGCTACTGCGCAATCAGTTGATATCGAAACCGCATCATGGATTGAAGATGCTCGTGCGCT
>CAZKNQ010000061.1:0-2000 GCA_964554225.1 uncultured Candidatus Planktophila sp. | reverse complement strand
CTGCGCAATCAGTTGATATCGAAACCGCATCATGGATTGAAGATGCTCGTGCGCTGATTCAAGAACGTGCATTGGGCGTAAACGGAGTTCTAGAAATTCCTATGCCACCGCGACTTTCTACATCAACGCTAGTTGCGCTCCATAAAGATCCCGAAGAGTTAGCGCTTACGATTCGCCGCCCAATGCCGCGCCCACAAGATCAATACTCACGTCGCGGAACCGCATTCCACTTATGGATCGAACACCACTTCAACGCAGCGACCTTGTTTGATGATGACGATTTGGATTTCCTTGATCCACTTGAACCAGATCAAACGCTCGAATCGCTTAAGCAAACTTGGTTGGCATCTGAATGGGGCAACCGTTCACCAGTTGCTGTAGAAGTTCCATTTGAGGCTGTTTTAGGCGGGGTTTTGATTCGTGGTCGCATCGATGCGGTCTATGAAATCAACGGACGCTTCGAAGTTATCGACTGGAAGACCGGTGCAACAACGCTCGGTGAATCAGCTGCCGTGCAGCTTGCGGTCTATCGCTTAGCTTGGGCGAAATTAAAGGGAATCGATCCAGCGCTAGTGTCGGCGGCTTTCCATTACGTTCCAATTAGCAAGACCGATCGCCCAGCAGATTTGTTAAGTGAAGCGCAGCTAATTGCGTTAATTACCGGAGCTAAATAATTTGCGCGCGCAGCGGTAAGTGATCGCTGATGCCAGTTGCGATAGTTCCCAAATCTTTAGCGCCGGTGCTTGCACCGTGAGTTAATAGATAATCAAATTGAATCTTGGCGCCCCATGATGGATAAGTATTTTGCTGGATTAGCGACTTCCAATCAGATCCTGCAACTGGCAGATTCTTAGGCAGATTCAAATCACCAAGAATTAGCGGTTTGGTATTTGTCTCTTGCGAAATCTTGAGCGCCCAACGTTTTAACTTCTTTAGCTGGAATAAATTAACGCCCGGCACAAATGAGAGATGGGTGTTAAAGACAGTCCAACCATTGGCTAGCGTTGCACCAAGTGCTAACCGTGGCTCATCGTGAACATAAATCGCCCGAATCTTTGGTTTGCTACTTGTCTCACTTTCGGTTGGAACCACCAACGGCATACCGACAACCGAATTTCCTAAATCTAGGCGATGCCATTTCACAACTGGAATAGCTGAAGCAATTGCTATTCCGTAACCTCCTTCTAGAGAGTTACTCTCTCCGCTAACTATCCGCGGATCTAAATCTTTTAACTTCCGCCATTTCTCGCCCGGTGTTCCGATGATGCTTGGCGCAAAGGCCCAATCTTTAGCGCCGATTGCATCTGCGATATCTGAAATCTGATTTCGCGAATTCGATCTCGGTAATTTGTAATCAACTTCTTGAACTGCAATGACCTCGGTCTCGAGCTGGCGCACCGCGGAGGTTATGGATTCTTGGCTGGGCCCGGTCGAAAGTGGTGGGATTGGCTGGCCGTGGAGCAGATTCCACGAGGTGATGCGCATGCGGCCAAGGCTAGTAGCGTTCACCCTTATGAGCGCGGTCAATGGACAGGTATCGAAGATGGACCGCGCCGGCCACCTGCGTACAAACCAGACCACTCTCGATCAGATGTGGCAGCGCGCCAAGATTATTCACGTCGCAGATTCTCGATTAGCTATTGAAGCAGGCGGAACCAAACTCCGCTACTTAACTGCCGACCAGGTGCAATCGCTGATTTCATCTAACGAATACAAGTCAGGTGAGAAGTATTTCCTTGGTTTAGATGCGTTAGATCAAGAGCCATATTTCGCATGGAGTGCTTCTACGGTTGAACCGCTAGGTGAGAAAGCGCCAGATGGATATTTAACACTTCGCGAAATTGGTGGGCTAATTTCGGAATTCGATATGGAAGTTTCGCTGCACACCGTCGCGTTGGCTAATTGGCATAGGTCGCACACACATTGTGCGCGATGCGGTGCACCAACTTCAGTTGCCCAAGGTGGCGCAATTCGTACCTGCGATAAAGATCAGAGCGAAC
>CAZKNQ010000060.1:0-5467 GCA_964554225.1 uncultured Candidatus Planktophila sp. | reverse complement strand
CACTATGAAGCCATACCCGTGGCTTCGCCTATCTCTATGGGGGAAATGTGAAAAAGAAACTAATCGCCGGGGCTGCGTCCCTAGCAATGCTCGCGGGTTTGCTCACAGCTGCTAATCCAGCAACTGCTGCAACCATCCGCTTGCCTAAGTCTGCAATGAATGCCTGTGTTGTTCAAAACGGTATTTATTGCATCGAATCAGTAACTCTTGCAACAGGTTCAGGACAGAAAATTCCTTTGACTTACGTTCCAAGTGGAGCAGATGTTCCAGCTAAGAAGACACCTACAGATTTCTTCGCACCAGTAGCCAAGGTTGTTAACGGCAAGGTCGAATGGAACGACTGGTGGATGTCTCAGTACCAGCGCGACGTACTTGTTTCAGGCAAGATGGTTGTACTTGATGGTTCATCATTAATGGGAACTGCTAATCACCCAGAACAAGGTGCGAAGTACGATCCAGCAAAGAAGACCTTCGATATTAATAAGCCTCTAGATTCTTATTCATATCCAACGCAATGCTGGGATAACGCAACTAAGACTTCCACCCAAAAGACTTTTGGTGAATGTTTCAAGGGAAGCACAATCTTCATGCTTGATAACGAAGTCCGCTTTATCTGGTTTAACCAGACTGCAGCAGAAGCAGCCAAGCAACTTATCAACATGACTTCAAAGGGAACCACTTGGGTAGACCTTTCAGAATTGTCAGCTCTACAGCAGCGCCCAGTTCGTGGCACTACTTACGATGCTGCAACAAAGACATTTAAAGAGACTGAAGGAATCATTATTCCTATCTGGGTTACACGCGATGCTCTGGTAAATGGTTGGGCTGTTGCAGGTACACCTGCAGTCGTTCCAGCTGCGGCAGCCGCAACAGCTCCGGCAGCCTCGACTGATACATCAACTGCTGCGGTTTCAACCTCGACAGAAGTTGCTCCGATGGCACCTGATGCGTCAACAATCGTTAACTCACCAGCCGAAGCAGGTCGTGCACTTGTCGGTCGCTGGACACACCCTGATTGGCAAGGTCTAAACCTTGGCGCACTTGGTTATGACGGACTTTATGTTGAAGCACGTACTCCTAACGAGTTCGTTTCAAGCATGCTATTCGTCGATGTTCTTCCAACGCTTACAGGTTCTGATAAGAAGACCAATCTCGCAGGGCAGGTCGGTAACAAGGCATACGCAGTAAGCCTTGATTCAGATATCGTAATTACAGTCAAGGTTCGCGTAGGCGAAATGCAGACTGGCGTTACCGTTGCCGTTGGAACAGATATCGTTGTTAAGCAAGAGCCAGGTGGCGAATACAACGCAATTTCAATCACAGGTACTCCTGTAACAGTTCCTCTAGCGAAGAACGTTAAGGATTGCGAAGGCGAAGAAGGCGTTTCAAAGGCCAATGTTCGTCAATTCCAGATGATCGCTATGGCAGCCAACGACGACAACTCCGGCTTCGGTGTTGAAGGTACTTCCGGTGGCATGTACGTTGGAACAAACGGTGTTTGCGGACTCTCAACTCCAGTATGGAGCGAAGAGGAAAAGGCATTCACATGGCGCGCAGCTGCTCCTCACTTTGCACCAGATGGTGTGACAGTGAACAAGGGCTTCTACAAGGCGGTAATTCCTACAGCAGATGCTGCACTTCTTTGGGGTATGACTAATCCAAACGATGCTGCATCAGCTCTAGAAATTTCGCTAACAACAGAAGAGGGCGGAACTGCAGCCTTCCTCAAGAACATCAGCGTGAAGAACGGCCGAATCATCATCGATGTATCTGGCTTCGAATACTCACGTCCAAAGCTCAAGATCGGCATCAAGAAGGGCTACAAGCCTGCTGCCAAGATCTTGAACAAGACAACAATCACATGCATTAAGGGCAAGGCTGTAAAGAAGATCACTGCAGTCAAGCCAGCATGTCCAGCAGGTTATAAGAAGAAGTAGTTTCGACACTTCTTCCATATAGATAAACGAGGGCAAAACCGTTCCCCGGTTCACTAAGAGATTAGTGAACCGGGGGCGGTCTCTTCGTAAATAATCTAAAAAACTTCTAAGACTGGGGACCACGTGAAGCGTTTAGGAAAATTTGTAGCACTACTGATTTCAGTAGCGCTAATTGCTCCAACGCTTGCCCATGGCGCAGATTCCTATGATGAGCAACATTTATCATCACCTGCCCCAGCCAAGAATTACCAAGGATATTTATTGCAAGATTCAGCTGAAATCACTCGATTCAATTCAGGACTTATAAGTTTTAAAGTCGATTCACTCGGAAAAGTAGAGAGCGTCACGGCATGCTCATCTCTCTCTCAAGCGGGATGCAATTTCACCATTCGACAGTTTTACCGCGCGGTTCTTCAACTTTGTGATACGAATACAACGGTTGATTGTCTAACTAAAGTTTTTGCAAAGACCGATGACGGTAAAGAGTTAGAGATAATTTCCGCAGGTATTTTCGCCGATAAAGGAAAGTACGATTTTGTCGGAGATGCTTCACAAAATCTTCCAACAGGTGGGGGAGCGATCCTGGTCCGAATTCCTGGCGCACCTCATGCTGGAGGGGATCTGTATTTAGTTAAATCTGAGATGGTTGGTGTGCGTGACGCCAATAACTCTCCGACAGCAAAGTTCAATATGCAGCGTATGCAAACTGGAATATTTGCAGTATCAATCGAAAAAGGAGCCTTTGGGTTTAACTCAATGTCTTTGGATCCAAAGCAATACCCGACTGTTGATTGGACTATTGGCGCGCCAGTAGGAAATCCACCAGAGACAGGCCGCTGCATCATGAGTTCTGAAACTGAGTGCGCTAAGGGGTATCCACTTCCACAAAACGTTGCCTTCGGTTTGCAATTTAGAATGAATAACAAACTAGACGGTTGGCTACATGGGCGCATGAAAGCTCCAAGCATTACGATCGAAAAAGAATCGTCTGGAACTCAGCTTCTTACTGTTCAGGCAAATGCCATCAAAGTTCCGCTAATTGATGTTTGGGTAAATAACGATGCGATGCCTGCAGGTTTAAAAATATATTACGCAGGAATGCCAAACTACGGAAGCGCTTATTTTGGAACAAAGGAACAAGCACTGTCTGAAATTGCGCTACGCCGCGATGGAAATGCAGCTAATGATGTAAACACTATGAAAGAGTTTGTAAATTGGCTTCCAGTTATCGGAGATAAGGCTCAGGGCATGCCTACGGCATGGATGCTAAAGACCATGATTTCTTTTGGTGATAACAATCAGAACCCTTGTTTTGCTAAAGGAAATGGCTTTGCGGGTGTCGTGTCTACAAATGCAGCTCAATATTTAGATGGCCCACCTAGCTTTGATAAGAGTGAAGGCGTACTTGATTACAAGGTTGCTGCACCACATTTAACTTCCACAGGTGAACTATTCAAAGGTACTTACGACTTGGTAATGAGTTCAGTGGTTGCTAGATGCCTCTATGGATTTTCGCAGGCTCCAATTGGCGCAACAATCTCGATTGTCTCTGACACGGGCGAACCCAATATTGCTACAACTTTAGTTCGTGAAAAAGATGGATTCCTCAATCTTGCTGCCTATAACTTCACATTCTCATCACCAACAGTACGAGTGAAGCTGACTCAAGAGGCAGTTCCTGCACCAACTCCTTCACCAGTTGCAACGGTTAAACCAACTGCAGTGAAAAAAGTGACCATTACTTGTATAAAAGGTAAGACAACCAAGAAAGTAACCGCGGTCAATCCAAAGTGTCCAACGGGGTACAAGAAGAAATGAAAAAGTTTTTATCTTTAATCTTAGCTTCAGCTTTTTTGGTGACGTTATCACCTATCGCAACCGGCGATGTCCCTGAAGAAAATTTCTATCCTTCAGTAAAGCAAGAGGCTGGCTGGATGGGGTACAACTCCGATAACTCGATTGAGTATTCGCAACCAAGTTCACTTTATGCTGGTGGTGGTGAAACTGGAATGGACTACATCGAGAAGTTGTACTTGTGCGATTCGCTAGAAGCCAAGGATTGCACCACTCCAGAAATCAACGGTTTTAGATTTACTTCAATTTTTACAAAATGCCAGAGTGACGCAGATTTCAACTGTATAGAGTCCTTCAGCATTAAGAGTGAAGATGGCTCTGTTGCGCCTGCGACTTTTCAACGTAACTGGGTTCCAGGTCCAGTATTTAGAGGCGACAATTCCAAACATCTTCCTACGGGTTATGGTCCAAATACCTGGACTTTAACCAACAGCAAAGGTGTTACTGAAACGTATGCACTTAGCGTCGGGGTGACTGGATATTTAGATGTTCGTAGAAACGCAACAAAGACAAGTTTCGAATCTTTTGGTGCCGCAATTCAGCCAATAAAAGAAGTCTCGGGAGCAGAATACGACGGCCCAGTCGCGAATGTGACCAAACGCGGTGCAGGTTACTCACCTGGATGGAACACGATGTTCGTCGAAAGAGGCTGCCAGATAGCAGAAAAAGGATTATGTGGTTATCGACTTCCTTTTGATCTCGAAAAAACGATCGTTCTTAAAGTTCGCCTTAGCCAACCGGTCCAAGGTTGGCTTCACGGTCGAATAAAGGACGCGAATATAAAAATGGCTACCGCTGCAGATAATTCGCAGACAGTTGAAATTTCGGCAAAGCCTCTGAGCATTCCTTCTGTTTACGGTTGGGTGAAATGGGGAGATCTTCCACAAAACGTTAAAGATCTATATCCCGTTGGAGCTGGTGGAACATCTCGAAATTCAGAGGATTTTGTAACCAAAGATTTATTTTCTAGAACTTTACTGACCAAATCAATGGTCGCTGGTGAATTAGCTATAAGAGAATTGAATCTCTGGCTTCCTCTTCTAAATGACAGAGCGGCAGCCATGCGCACATTCTGGGTAGCGCAGACAATTCGTGGAGAACTGCCTTTTGATTCCAATAACTGTGTGCGTGGTAAAGGCTTTACCGGTGTGATCGGAACAAATGCCGTTGTTTATAGCGATGGACCTCCAAAGTTTGATAAAGCGGAGCAATCTTTAAATTACACAGTTGGCGCCTCACACTTAGATTCAAAAGGAGAGCTCTTTAAGGGCTACTACCAACTTAACCTTCGCTCGGATGTTGCTCGTTGCCTATACGGATTTGGTTCAGCACCTATTCAGGCTAAAATTGAAGTCTCTAGCTCTGATGGCACTCCATCAGTTGCCACCACCATCATTAATGAAAGTGATGGATGGTTGAAGATGACTGCGGCTGGTTTCACCTTTTCCACACCGCAGATCAAAGTGAAGCTTTCACAAGATGTACCGGCCCCAACTCCAACCGCTTCACCATCTCCGAGCGCATCAGCTAAACCCGCTGCCATAAAGAAAACTTCAATAACTTGCGTTAAAGGTAAAACATCAAAGAAAGTAACAGCCGTCAATCCAAAGTGTCCATCTGGATATAAGAAGAAATGATCAAAAAGTTAATTTCTGTTGCAGCATCGTTGGTCGTTC
>CAZKNQ010000059.1:1225-5584 GCA_964554225.1 uncultured Candidatus Planktophila sp. | reverse complement strand
TATGTAATCGAACCCGCAGCAGGTGTAGACCGTTGCGCACTCACTTTCCTAATGGATGCTTTCACTGAAGATGAAGCGCCAAATGCCAAGGGCGAGATGGAAAAGCGCGCGGTACTTAAGCTCGATCATCGTTTAGCTCCAGTTAAGGCTGCGGTATTGCCACTTTCACGTAACGCTGATCTTTCACCAAAGGCGCGCGATCTTGCCGCGCAGTTGCGTAAGAATTGGAATATCGATTTCGATGATGCCGGTGCAATCGGTCGTCGCTACCGTCGCCAAGATGAAATCGGTACTCCATATTGCATCACCATCGACTTTGAAACACTTGATGATCAAGCGGTAACAATTCGCGATCGTGACACTATGGCGCAAGAGCGAATTGCAATTGATCAAGTAGAAGCTTGGCTTGCTCCCAAACTTTTGGGTTGCTAATTAAGTGGCTTTAACCCTGCCACTTGCAAGTGGTGACCATGTAATTGATCCACCGGTTGTTCTTGCGCCGATGGCGGGAATTACCAACTCCGCTTTTCGCGCGCTCTGTCGCGAACAAGGAGCTGGGTTATTTGTCTCGGAAATGGTTACTGCAAGGGCTTTAATTGAGAGACGGCCCGACACCTTACGCATGATTGCTCCCGGCGCTGGAGAATGGCCGCGTTCGGTGCAGTTGTATAGCGTTGACCCACACACAATGCGCGCAGCAGTAACAATGATCGGTAAAGAAAATCTTGCCGATCACATCGATATGAACTTTGGTTGTCCGGTTCCGAAGGTAACTCGCAAAGGCGGGGGAGCAGCACTTCCTTACAAGCGAAAGTTATTTTCATCGATTGTCGATGCAGCGGTACAAGCAGCAAAACCATTTGGAATTCCAGTCACGGTAAAGATGCGTATCGGTATTGATACCGATCACCACACATATTTAGAAGCTGCCAAGTCGGCATCAGATAGCGGCGTTGCTTGGGTGGCACTTCATGCGCGCACCGCAGAGCAGATGTATGAAGGAAAAGCCGATTGGTCGGCGATCGCGCGATTAGTTGAACATTTAAAACCAACCGGAACTCCAGTGCTTGGAAATGGCGATATCTGGTCGGGCGCCGATGGCATAGCGATGATGGAGCAGACAGGTTGCGCTGGCGTTGTAGTTGGCCGCGGATGCTTAGGGCGCCCTTGGTTATTTGCCGATCTAGTTGAGGCATTTAAAGGTGGCGATAAGCGAGTTCTGCCATCACTCTTTGAAGTTCGTGAAGTTATGTTCCGTCACGGCGAATTAATCGTAGATTACTTTGAATCCGAAGATCGAGGATGTCGCGATCTGCGCAAACATATGGCTTGGTATTTAAAGGGCTTTAGAGTTCCAAGTGAACTCCGTCGCCAATTCGGAATGCATTCATCTTTAGCTGAACTTCGCACGCTGTTAGATCAGTTAACCGATCAACCATATCCAGTTGAAGTCGCCGAAAAACCACGTGGTCGGGTTAGCCATGGCCGGCCACCAACCCTGCCAGATGGTTGGTTATTGGATCCAGATGAAGATGTTTCTGTTGAATTAGAAGATGCGTTCTCGGGCGGATGATCTTCTTTAAAATAATTCGCCGCGTAATTGCTGCAGTACTTTTAATTATTATCGCTGTACCTCTTTACGCGGTAGGCGTTACTTGGCAAGCAGCCACAAATCCACTCACTCGGCAAGGTGATGTAATTGTTGTTCTCGGTGCAGCGCAATTAAATGGGCGACCGGGTGAAGTACTAGAAGCGCGCTTGCAAGAGGCGAAACGAATTTACGAACTTGGTCTAGCACCCCACATCATTACCGTTGGCGCTGGCGCGCCTGGTGATCGCACTACAGAGGCAGCATCTGGAAAGTATTGGTTAGCAAAAAATGGAGTTAAATCGCGCTATGTAACTTCACTAGAAGTTGGACGTGACACCTGGGTCTCAACGGAAAACTATGTAAAGTTTATGAAGGTCAAAGATTGGAATGATGTAATCATAGTTACCGATCCATTTCACTGTCGTCGCGCGATGACGATGGCTAATGATTTAGGCGTGGTCGCAACTTGCTCACCGGTAAAGACTGGTCCGAACTCCTTAGAAAAATCAGGAAAGCGCTATTTAGTGCGGGAAACCGGGGCTTATCTCTCATATGTGACCTTAGGCAGACGCGGCATTCATATCAGCGATCATTTAGGGTAGGGCTATGAGCAGCGGTGCCGAGAATTACTCAGAGAAAGATCAAGAGCGCTTTCTCTTTGAACCTGCCAAGCGTGCAGGTCGTACCGAATTTATGCGCGATCGGGCACGTGTTATCCACTCAGCAGCGCTACGTCGCTTAGCTGCAAAAACACAAGTCGCCGTTCCTTGGGAGAATGATTTTCAACGTACTCGCCTTTCACACTCTTTAGAGTGTGCGCAGATTGGCCGCGAACTCGGCGAATCACTTGGCGCAGATCCAGATCTACTTGAAACCGCTTGTCTATCGCATGATTTAGGTCATCCACCTTTTGGCCATAACGGCGAAGAGGCTTTAGCCGAAGTTGCAAAGGATTTTGGCGGATTTGAAGGAAATGCCCAGAGTTTTCGTTTACTTACTCGCATTGAAGCAAAGACCGTTGATGAAGATGGCTCAAGCGTTGGATTAAATTTAACTCGGGCTTCTCTTGATGCGGCAACCAAATATCCGTGGCCGCGCGCAATCAACCCCCGTAAATTTGGGGTTTATGACGATGATGTAGAGATTTTTAATTGGATGCGCCAAGGCGCACCTTCAGATCGCAAATGTATTGAAGCGCAGATTATGGATTGGTCCGATGATTGCGCTTATTCAGTGCACGATCTTGAAGATGCAATCTTTGTTGGTCAAGTTAAGGTTGATAACTTTGAGCGCGACTTTGATATTTTGCATAAAGAGATGTGCGATAGTTATGGCTCGACTGCAACTAAAGATGAAGCGGCAGCTGCTTTGCAACGTCTGCAACAACTTTCTTGCTGGCCGCGTTATTACGATGGCAGTCACCGTTCACTTGCTCGCCTAAAGGATTCAACTTCACAACTAATTGGTCGTTTTGTACTTGCGGCAGAAGTTGAAACTCGTAAAGTTCACGGTGATGGAGCACTCCGCCGATACGAGGCAGATCTGGTTATTCCGCGTGAACAAGAAGTAGAAGTCGATTTCTTAAAGGCAGTTGCGGGCCATTACTTAATCAACGCCGCTATTTCGCAAGAGCGCTATGCCAAGCAGCAGATCGTTATTAAAGAGCTAGTTGAAATGTTGCATAAGCATGCGGCAACTGCATTGGATTCGATTTTTGTTAAAGATTGGGAACGCTCTGGCGATGAGACTTCGCGCATGCGCATCATCATCGACCAAGTTGCTAGCCTGACCGACCCCGGCGCCTACGCGCTCCATGCCCGCTTGAGCGCGCTCTGAAATCGGTCTAGAGAGATAACATGTATTTATGAGCGGACGTATTAAGGAAGAAGATGTTGCGCATGTGCGCGAGCGCTCACCTATCGATGAAGTCATTGCAGATTATGTACAACTGAAATCTGCAGGTGGCGGCCAGAAGAAAGGACTCTGTCCTTTCCACGATGAAAAATCTCCTTCCTTTCACGTAACCCCGAGTAAAGGTTTCTTCCACTGCTTTGGCTGTCAGGCAAGTGGCGATGTAATCGCATTCTTGATGAAGATCGATCACTTGAGTTTTACCGAAACGATTGAGCGTTTGGCAGATCGTCTGGGCTATCAATTGCGTTACGAGCAAGGTAATTTCACGCCAGCACCTGCCGGAAATCGTTCTCGCTTAATAGCTGCAAATGCACTGGCCGCAAAGTTCTACCAAGAACAGCTAAATACTTCACCGCTTGCCGCACATGCGCGCGAGTTAATGACCAAGCGGGGATTTGATAAAGGCGCCTGCGAAACTTTTGGTGTTGGTTATGCGCCAGATGAATGGGATGGCCTAACTAAGTTCTTGCGCGAGCAAGGATTTACCATCGATGAACTTGAAACTGCTGGACTTTCTAAGATGGGACAGCGCGGACCGATCGATAAATTCCGCAATCGTCTAACCTGGCCAATCAAAGATATCTCTGGTGATGTAGTTGGTTTTGGCGCGCGAAAGCTGGCCAGTGATGAAGAAGATCAAGGCCCTAAGTATCTAAATACCTCTGAAACCCCGATTTATAAGAAGAGCCAAGTGCTTTATGGCCTGGATATGGCGAAGAAAGAGATCGCGAAAAAGCGCCAGGTTGTAATCGTTGAAGGCTACACAGATGTAATGGCGGCGCAGTTAGCTGGAATCACGACAGCAGTTGCAACTTGTGGCACCGCATTCGGTGCAGACCATATCCGCATCATCC
>CAZKNQ010000059.1:0-1125 GCA_964554225.1 uncultured Candidatus Planktophila sp. | reverse complement strand
ACAGCAGTTGCAACTTGTGGCACCGCATTCGGTGCAGACCATATCCGCATCATCCGCCGCCTACTTATGGATGATGATGCTTTCCGCGGTGAAGTTATCTTTACCTTCGATGGCGATGCAGCAGGTCAAAAGGCAGCGATGCGCGCATTTACCGAAGATCAAAAGTTTGTGACTCAGACATTTGTGGCCGTTGAACCTAATGGACTCGACCCATGCGATCTGCGCCAACAAAAAGGCGATCTCGCGCTCCGTGATTTGATCGCAAAACGCGTTCCGCTATTTGAGTTTGCAATTCGTACCGAACTTGCACTCCACAAGTTAGATTCTGCCGAAGGTCGCGTTAACGCGTTAAATGCAACGGCGCCGCTAGTAGCCCAGATTCGCGATAAATCACTTCGCCCCGAGTACACACGTTTGCTTGCTGGTTGGTTGGGCGTTGAAGTTGAGACTGTTTCATCAGCGGTTGCGCAAGGCGTCAAGCGCCAGCCACAACAAATCGCTCCAGCAACTAATGAAGAAGAAGCACCACAGGTGCAATGGCGTCCAAATCCGCAAGAGCCGCGTTTAATTCTGGAACGTGAAGTACTAAAAGCGCGACTGCAGATGCCATCTTTGATCTCAAATTGGCGCGAAATAGAAAGCGGTGCGTTCACACATCCGGCATACGTTCAATTGGCGCAGATCATCGCTGCCTTCGATGAAAAGAGTTCCATCGAAATCGAACAAATTACAGATGAGAATATGCGAGCACTCTTCACCGAATTAAATGTTGAGCCAATTCGCGCCGATGGTGAAGTGTCTGGCCATTATGTGGAAAGCATCGTTGCGCGCCTGCGCGAAGTCGGAATTTCTAGAGCGATCGCAGAACTTAAATCATCGTTGCAACGTTTAAATCCTGTAGAAAATGAGCAGGAGTACAACCAAGCCTTCGCCAGCCTGGTGGCCCTTGAGACCACCCGCCGCGGATTGCACGATCTCGCGCTTCGCTCGATTTAGACCCACTGCGCCTCGTGCGCTAGAGTGTGCGCCTGCACGACAAGTTGTAAATCTTTGCCCCATAGCTCAGTTGGTAGAGCGCCGAACTGTTAATTCGGATGTCCCTGGATCGAGGCCAGGTGGGGCAGC
>CAZKNQ010000058.1:4069-5715 GCA_964554225.1 uncultured Candidatus Planktophila sp. | reverse complement strand
TGGCTTATGCCGCACTCTGATTCGATCGCATTCGCTGAAGTATTTGACCGAGCATTTGAGGTAATGGGACGTCCCTAGTTAATGTCTGCACCGCTCTGGAGTCCTAGCAAATCCAATAACCCCTCGCTCATTAAATTAAATGCGCTGGCGAAGGCTAAGGATTATTCAGAACTTCATAAATGGTCGCTAGATAACGCGGCAGACTTTTGGAGCTTTGTTGTCAGTGATTCGCAGGTCATTGGCGATTTTGGAGATACTGCTATCGCTGGTTCTGGTTTCTTTAAAACTGAGTTCTTTCCGGGCGCCAAGTTAAATGTGGTCGATACCTTACTTAAGGGAGATCCTGACCAAATAGTCATTACTGAGATTTCCGAATCCGGTATGCGTCGCACATTTACACGAGGTGAAGTAAGGAAGTCAGCCAACCAAGTTGCAAGGTCGCTATTGGATGCGGGAGTTGTAGAAGGTGAAGTAGTTGCGGCTTGCGTAGCAAATACCGCCGATGTGGTTTGTTTTGCACTCGGTGCGCTTAAAATCGGAGCAATATTCTCAAGTACTTCAGCGGATTTTGGTGCTGCCACAGTTCTAGATCGCTTTCAGCAGATATCACCAAAGGTGCTGTTAGTTACGACAGATTATGGTTACAACGGTAAAGAGATAGATTGCCTAGAAAAAATCAGCGAGATTGTTGCTGGATTGCCATCGCTAGTAAAAGTAATCGCAATTGGTTCTAAGTCCAATTCCTATATTTCATTTGACAATTGGTTGAGCGCAAGTGACGGAAGCGAAGAGATTTCGATAAAGGGTTCCTTTAACCGCCCAGGATTCATTCTCTTTTCGTCAGGAACTACTGGCAAACCTAAGTGCATCGTTCATAGCGCAGCCGGTGTACTTCTAAAGACGTTAAGCGAACAGCGCTACCACCTAGATATCCGTGATGGCGATAAAGTTTTTTACTTCACTACTTGTGGTTGGATGATGTGGAACTGGCTGGTTGCCTCCCTTGCAACCGGCGCAGGCATCTTTTTATTTGATGGCAATCCAATGTATCCCGCCCCCGAAAGGCTCTTTGATATCGCAGAAGCGGAAGAGTTAACCTTTCTTGGCGTTTCCGCAAAGTACATAGATTCAATTCGAAAAGGCGAGTTAACGCCAAAAGATTCGCACAATCTTTCCAAGTTAAGAACTATTGCATCTACTGGTTCTCCGCTTAGCCATGAAGGCTTTACCTACATTTATGAATCAGTCTCACCTGATGTTCACTTAGCATCAATTTCTGGCGGCACCGATATATGCGGCTGCTTTATGTTGGGTTGGCCAGAACTTCCAGTATTTGCTGGGCAGATTCAAGTTCCCGCACTTGGCATGGATGTGCAAGTATTAAATCCTGATGGAAGTGCGACAAAGCCCGGAGATAAAGGCGAGTTAGTTTGCGCCAACACATTTCCCTCTGCGCCACTTTTTTTCTGGGGAGATAAAGAGAATGAGAAATACCTCGCCTCTTACTTTGAAAAGTTCCCAGGCATTTGGACCCATGGCGACTTTGTTGAGCCAACGAACGAATCTGGCTTCATCATGCATGGCAGATCTGATGCGACTTTAAATGTTGCAGGTGTGCGAATTGGAACGGCTGAGATCTATCGCAT
>CAZKNQ010000058.1:0-3969 GCA_964554225.1 uncultured Candidatus Planktophila sp. | reverse complement strand
GTTGAGATAGCAGTTACGAGAGCGGTAAATAAAGAGCCAATCGATAACCTAGGTGCGTTAGCTAACCCTGATTCACTGGAATGGTTTAAAGACTTAAATCTTTAACTTTCTCCCAAGTTCGTGAACTCCAAGAGTTGATTAGCGCTTGCTGCACGCTCACCACATCAACTGCCTCTTTAAAACTTTGCCCAAACTTCGTGCCTTCGGCGATTGATTGCATAAATGAATAATCCTCAATCGCAACTAGATCTTCAAAGCCAATCGCGTTAGCTTGTCCCGGAACGAAAGCGCCATGGAATGGGAAGCGATCTCCTCCATAAATAGTTGTGTAGCCGGTGTTTAGCGAGGTACCTAACTCGTAATATTGAAGTTCATTGATCTTCTCTAAGTTCCACATCAGCGAGCCCTTAGTGCCGTAAATTTCAAAGGCGTTCTGACTTTCTGGACCAACCACTGTGCGACTTACTTCAAATGTACCTGTCGCACCGTTTTCAAATGTGCAGAGCATGGATGCGAAGTCTTCGTTTTCTACATCGCCCTTTGGATCAGTTGCCTTGCCGCGTGAATAGTGTCCAGCGTTGCCACTTGGCAGTGGGCGTTTTTTGATTGTGGTGTTCTGCATCCCAACAACTTCAGAGATGCCACCAACTAAGAACTGCGCCATTGAAACGCTATGGCTAAGAATGTCGCTAGATACGCCGTAACCAGCATCTGCTAATTTAAATCTCCAAGTTAGAAGACCGAGCTCGTCGCTGCCATACATACTTAAGAAACGACCGCGGTAATGTGTGATTTCACCAAGTGCGCCACTTGCAATGAGATTCTTGGCATGAAGCACCAATGGCGCCCAAACATAGTTATAGCCAACGCCAGTTGGTACACCAGCAGCGGTTGCTAACTTGTATGCCTGAACTGTCTGTTCTGGCTTTCCGCCAATTGGCTTTTCGCTAAAGACTGCTTTACCCGCTTTTGTTGCTGCCTCAATCATTGGAAGGTGCAACATATTTGGCGCAGTTACCCAGACAGCATCGACATCATCTGCAGTTGCAGCTTCCATCCAATCGCCCGTGGCGCGCTTAAAACCATAGTTCTTTACCGCACTCTCTTGGCGCGCAGGATCTACATCTGCACAGACCTGCAAGATAGGTTCAAATGAACGATCTGGAAATAGTGAAGGAATACGTAGCGCAGAACGTGAATGCGCCTGTCCCATCCAACCAAGTCCAAGGACGGCGATGCGAATCTCTCTCTTCATTTACTTCCCTTTCCATACTTTTTCATACTTTTCCATTGGCAGAAGTCATTGGACAACGTGGATCTTGAACTTGATCGTTCCAGGAGTCGCGGATCCAATGATGTGCTGGATCATCACAGAAAGCCATGCTGCGCTCTGGTGCAGGCCCGGCCATAACATTTAAGAAATACATTGGATATTCAGGTGAGGCAATTGATGGGCCGTGATAACCGTGGGGTACAACGTAGGTATCTCGATCGTGCAAAGTAACAGTTTCATCAACTGTTTCATCGACGGTGTAGACATGGAAGAAGCCCACACCTTCAGAATCTCCGTGATCTGATCCTTCTTTGCCGATCTGGAAGTAATAAACCTCTTCATTAATTGTTGGGCAACCAGGGAACTTATCGTGGCGATGTGGAGGCCAAGAAGAGAGATTTCCACCTGGTGTTAGTACTTCACAGACAAGAATCTTGTGGCATTGAGTAAAGCTAGTTGGCGTTGCAATGTTATTTACCTGACGAGTTGCCTTGCCTGATCCGCGTACTTCAACCTGAACTTGCTCTGCAGGTGTGTAGCACACGGGAAATTTTTCACTCGCCTGCGCCGTAAGCAACGCGATCTCACCAGATTTACCGCTAAACGAAACCTTTGACCCAACTGGGAGATAGATCCAATCTGAAACGGCAGCAAATACACCAGCTCTACCTTTTAGAGTAAATGCCTGGCCATCAACCGATACTGAAACGTTTTGTGCTGAAAGCGGAAGTAGAACACCTTCGCGACCATTTAATTCAACGCTAAATTCAGATTTTGTTGCAAAGTTATAGGTATAGAAGCCGCAGAATTCCCAGCCAGAATCTTGTGGCGAGAGTGAAATTTCATGTTCTGCAGTCTTTAACGAGCCCGCGGGTTTATACCAATTACTCATTTGATTTATCCATTTCTAACCATTTTTTCTAACCATTTGCGCGGCACGAGCAACTGCAGCTTCTACATCTAACTCATCACCAAACAATAATGCGCGCCCTGGCACTAAACCGCGGATATTTGGAACTTTCATTGCGTTCTCCCACTTAGCAAAGACATCTTCCCAATTACTTCCCGGATCTCCGCCTAGCAACAAGATTGGGCAGCTTGTTGCGGCAGCGACTTTTTCAGGATTTGTCGGTGCGGGAATCTTCAACCAAGTAAATGCTGAAGAAGAGCCAAGTCCAGAGGCGATAGAAACTACCTTGATGAGCTTCTCTTCAGAAGGATCCAGCACCGCTCTGCCGTTTTCATTCTTAATATATGGGAGTGGCTCAATCATCGAAACGAGTTCAAAATCCGCAAGTTGGGTTGTAACCGCAGCGACCATCTCAATGGTTCGCGCGGTGCCAGGATCGGTCTCATCGATGCGCAGTAAAGTCTTTCCACCATCTAGACCCATGCTGCGAATATGTTCGGCGTCATATGCAGATAGGCGATCATCGAGTTCCCATGAAGCGCCAATGATTCCACCGCGGTTCATTGTTCCGATCGCAACTTTTTCTTCCAGCGCGCCAAGCCAAGCCAATTCTTCGAGAATATCTGCGCTAGCCATTACTCCATCTACACCTGGAACATCTAAGCCTCTAACCAATTTATCTAGCAAGTTATATCGGTCAGCGATAGCAGTTGGATTATTTCCTGCAGCGATGATTCCGCGTGCGGTGTGGTCGGCTGCAAGCAACATTAAACGACCATCTTTACCTGCAACGCTACGGCGCGATCTCTTCTTTAGGGCAAGTTGGAAAGATTTGGGGTTATTGATTCGCGCCTCAATTAATTCGAGATAACGCTTTTGCTCTAACTTCACCTAATGCTCCCCGTCTGTTCTATAAACTTGTTTAAAATCTCTAGCGATGGCATGGCATCTGCGCACATTAACTCAGATGCTAAATAGGCACCAGCAGCGTTTGCAAAAGCGCCGATAGTCTCTAGATCCCATCCGCTGAGCAAGCCATGAATTAACGCTCCACCGAAAGCATCTCCGGCCCCTAATCCACACACCAACTTAATTGGGAGTGGCTTAATTACGTGAACCTTATCTTTGGTTGCGAGCAGAACTCCCTCACCACCCATCTTCACAATTGCTAATGAGATACCACGATTTAACAAATCTTCAGCCGCTTTATTTGGATCTGTTATTCCTAAGGCAACGTCACATTCGGCAATATTTCCAATAGCAATCGTGCAATGCGAAAGTGCGCGCTGCGCAGCAGCCCGAGCATCTTCTCTGCTCTTCCAGAACGATGGTCGATAATCTAGATCGATAATGGTCTCTTTGGCGCGGCCTCTGTCTTCCAACCAATGGAAGATACTTTCGGCAGTTGTTCCTTGAGAAAGCGCACAAGCGCTAACCCAAAAATTCTTCGCACTCTTAAGGTTTTGGTCATCTATATCTGAGGCGATGAGTTGAGTATCAGGTGCCGATGGCTGGCGATGGAAAATAATCTTAGGATCTTCAGGTGGATCTTGTGAAGCAAGAACAACGGGGGTGAGTCCACTTTCGGCAACCTTCACGAAACTTGTATCTACTCCAAAACTTTTCAGCTTATTTACTACAAACTCACCCAGCGGATCTACGCCTACCTTTGTCGCGATAGCGCTTTTGTGGCCAAGCTTTGCCGCAGCAACTGCAACATTGGTTGGAGAACCACCAATTGATTTTTGAAAAGTCTGCGGCTGGCTAAAAGATGTATTTATCTGCT
>CAZKNQ010000057.1:0-5795 GCA_964554225.1 uncultured Candidatus Planktophila sp. | reverse complement strand
TATTGCCATGGCGGTTAATCCACTTTCACTATGGACGATTCCGCTTCTAGTTCTCTCTCTATATGCCGATGGGATTGATGGCAGTGTGGCTATCTACCAAAAACGTGAGAGCCAGTTTGGTGCGATTCTGGATTCAGTTGCCGATCGAATTAGTGAAGCGCTTTGGTTCTATGTCGCCTACCGCATAGGCGCACCGGCTTGGATTGTGCTGCTCACATACGTAACCGCGTCAACTCAGGAATATGCACGTGCTCGTTTAGGTGGCTTGGGTATCAGCGAAGTTGGAGTTGTCACACCAGCAGAGCGACCTGTTCGCGCAAGTTTTATCTTTATTGCTCTAGTTGCCTATGCGCTCGGCCTTAATTTAGTCACATTAGTTACGGCAGTACTTGCCGCACTTCAAATATTTAGCTTTTACTTAGTGGGTCGTTGGGCCTACAACTGCTTGCGCAACAATTTCAGCGCTTAACCCAACTAACGGTAAGCCGCCACCTGGATGTGCTGATCCACCAACGCAGTACAAACCCTTTAGCGGAGAACGATTCTTGGCGCGTAAAAATGCCGAACGCGCTCCGTTGCTGGAAGTGCCATAGATCGATCCACCTGGTGCCATGACAGTGCGCTCTAAATCTGCAGGTGTGCGGATCTCTAGAACTTCTAAGCGATCCCTGATGGATATTCCACGCGCTTCAATCGCATCAATAATCTTCATCGCATAGCGGTGGTTGGCATCCTTATCGTTCCAGTTGTAGCCATCGCTCTCGGTTTTATCATGGCGAGGAGCATTCACAAGTACAAACCAAGCCTCATGACCTGAGTGTTTAACCATGGCTTCGTCATTTGGCGCACAAATATAAATAGTTGGATCTGCAACTGGCACTTTACGGTTGAAGATATCTTCAAACTCTTCATCGTAATCTTTCGGAAACAGCACATTGTGATGCGATAAACCTGTTGGCTGATCAGTGGGACGGAGTCCAAGTAGAAGTGAGAATCCAGCAAGCGAAGGTTCGGCTGCAGCCAAGTTCTTACGGGTGCGATTTAACTTTGATACCTTGCCTGAAATCAAATTGTTATAGACCAGCGAAGCATCAGCGTTGGCTACAACTATTTCGTAATTAAATGAACTTCCATCGCCAAGAGATAGACCAGTCACAGCTTTACCATTGTGGCTAATTGAAGTAACGGGGGAGTTGAATTCAAATTTAACTCCACGATCAAGACAACGTTGATACACGGCATCGGCTAACTTTCCAACCCCGCCTTTAATATGCCAAGCCCCAAAGGCTTCTTCAACGAAGGCGATAGATGCCAGCACTGCAGGTGCAACGCGTGGATCAGACCCGCTATAGGTGGCATAGCGATCCAAGATATTTCGCAGATGGATATCTTTAATTTTTAGCCCACGTAGCGATTTCCAGGGCGCAATGATTCGTAAATCGCGAAGCAACGTTGGACGTTTCAAAAGAGATGCAATAGAACGCAGTTCAGATTCGATAAATGGTTCACGCGAGACATCCCACATCGCCTCTGCCGAGCGCATTACACGATCCCACTCTTGCCCTGCTTGCGCTCCCAGAGATTTAGTAATTGCTGACAGAGTCTCTTTGCGGGATAAGTTGGCAAATTTAACCGACTTACCATCGGCGAAGCGATAATCAAATGATGGGTTAACTGGAACTAACTCCAGAACTCGTCCCATAACTTCACCGGTGCGCTGAAAAAAATCGCGATAGACCGCAGGAAGAGTTAGAAGTGATGGACCAGTATCAAATGCGTAATTTCCGATCCACTCAGTACGACACTTACCACCGTGGCGATCAGATGCTTCATAGATAGTTACTTGGTGACCAGCCTTTGCTAAGCGCGCTGCTGTTGCCATTCCGCCCATACCGGCACCGATTACAGCAACGGCAGTTTTATTGGAGTTACCTTTGCTCACAGGGTGCGACCTTTCCAGGCGACAACGCCACGTGCGCGCCAACTGTAAATAATCAAATAGATCAAGATTGCACAAGAGATCGGATGCAGAATTGAATCTAGGATCCGACCGCGCGAGCGTGCTGCACTAAGCGCGCGAGTTATAACTACAAATTGATAGGCAAAGAAGCCCAGGGGATGGCCACCAAACCAGGCAATTACTGGAGCTATGCCGGTAATAAATAGAAAAGCGATTGCACCCGCGCTACCGCTTTGGCTGCCGAAAGCTTTCCAAAGTGATTTTCCATACCCAGCTTTGATTTCAGAGAAGTTCTTATACATGCGGGTCTGTGCCAGCGATGAACCATCTGCGACTCCACCGAGCGCTCCTGATTTAATAAGTGCACGTGCCAGTTCCATATCGTCGAGAACTTCTGCGGCGATTGCGTTAAAACCACCGATTTGATCTAAAGCACTTTTGCGCACCAGGAAGAATTGACCATTTGCAACTGCTAAAGAAGTGCGCGTAGATTTTTCAGCAATACGCAGTGGAACGGTGCTCATCCAGGACCATTGCAGCAAAGGCTGAATCAATCGTTCTGAAAAAGTCTTGGCAATCTGACGTGGATATGGCGAGATAAATGAGCGATCACCCAGCATTGCAATGGCTTGTGCGATAGCAGTTGAAGTTAAACGTACATCTGCATCCAGAGTTACAACGATCTCACCTTTAGCTTGCAAATAGCCTTGCTGCAGCGCCCATGGTTTACCTAGCCAACCATCTGGAAGTTCGGGGGCGTTGATAACTTTAATCTGCGCTCCGCCATCTTTAGCTTCTTGCAACTTGTCTGCTGTGTCATCGGTAGATGAGTCGTTGATGAAGATGATCTCTGCTTTATTCAAGAATTGTTGAGCCTGCAAGCTAAGTACTAAATCTGCAATGTTTTCCTCTTCATTACGTACCGGAATCAAGACAGTTACAGATTCACCGCGTTCTGCAGCAGGTGCGGGGCGGCGGATCGTAAAGAAGTTGGCAACTGCTAACCAGAGCAGAGCTACGGATGCAAAGAAAACAAAGTTAGTTAGCACGATTTATTCAATACAATATAAATGGTTAAGGGCGCCCAAGCCAGCGTGAAAAGAGATACGGTGCAAGAAAGGCGCCATACAAAGTTCCGAATAAGAGTGCGATACCAGGGCGATCAAAGAAGAAGAGATTTGAAACAATCCCGCCAAACCAAGTCCAGATTAAGAAGAAATCTACAGCCGTGTAGCTCGCGCTCTCCTTACGTCTTTCGCGCGGCAGGGCAAGGTGCAACATCGCAATTAAAGCCATACCAGATAACAACCAGCCAAAGGTATTGGATAAAGGAATTTCTGGAGTAAATGGAACATGTGCTCCTGTTACCTCCCAAGTCCAACGTCCACCACTAACCATTTGTGGATCTAGAAATAAGTCATAGGCCATCATTCCGAAGCCACCGTAGAGAAATACCCAATTTTTAGTAACTCGGCGCGCAACACATAAAATTGGATGAGCAATCATCGCCCAAGCAAATGGCACAACAAGTGGAACGCTAATTAATTGCGGTCCGAGTGATGGATCATATGAATAAACTCCAAATGGCCAACCAGTTGAGACGCCGATCAACTCAATGACGAAACCAAAAGTTAACGAGATGCTTAGGTAAGTAAATGCGTAACGTGAGCCGTAAGCCATTAGCGCATGAAGTGCCATTGCTGCCGCACCCCAATAAACGGTGGAAATAGTTACAACGCGAAGTGCTTCACCATCGAGAAGTGGATATGAAACTTGTAGAAGTAGGGCGATGCCAAGAACCAGATACAGAAAGAGGCGTGAGCGATCCGAGATACCGCGGCGATGGCGCCGGCGGGGGTTGTAATGACGAATCGACATGGGCTAATTCTGCCCTAGTAATCGCTCCCGGAAATACCTCTATTTATTAAGTGATCCTCGGATATCGCGCACAGCAAAGCGGGCAAAGAGTTCTTCGGCATACCAAGCATGTCGTTCAGTGGCTGCAATCGCTTCTTGATGGGCTGCGCCCTTATAAGCAAAGTTTCTTAAATCTGCACCAGAGCGCCAATGCGAAAAAGTGCCTTGCAAACCAATGGGGGCTTCACCAATTCCGATGGTCTGCAATAAACCAGGAGATGAATGCAGACTCGAAGTTACTGGTGGAACTGCTTTCCAGAATCGCACGTTTTGGGCCCATTTGATTCGAGCGCGTGTAATCGCAATAACTTCACCATCGCCTGCGTTCTTTGCATAGTCAAAGGGGTTTACCTTGGCCCATAAACCATGCGATGAAATCGGATCAACTAGGTATCTAACTTCGTCGGTGCTATTAGCGCGCCAGCGCTTGATTAACTTCGAGTTATCTAGCTCCACCAATTGAGATTCTTTAATAACAACAAGTGCGCCCCAGCGAGTTATATCGGCATCGCGTGGCGTGAATGTTTCACCTTTTCCGGCACCGAGCATCTTTGCAAAGCTCACACCTTTCATTCTGCGAAGTCCACCACGATCTAAAGCCATACGAAGCAGCGCAAATCCAACTTTGCCATGCTTAATCTTCCAAAAGTAAATAACGGTTACAAGATCATCGGTCATTTGTTGATTCCGGCCACAGCGAAAATTTCTGCCGCAACTTCCTGCGGGTGATCCCACATCGGAGCATGACCACATTCGCTAAAGATTTTCCATTGTGCATGAGCTGGCGCCATAGTGCGTTCTTGGCAAGTTGTCTCTGGAAGTGTGTGGTCTGAATCGCCAAAGATAATTGTCACGGGAATCGTTGGATCAATCTTGGAATCGAATCGTTTTTTAAGCATCCCATCCCAAGCTGGAAAGTAACCTGGAGAATTGGCCATAGCCAGCGTTGCATCTAAACATAGCTCCGTAGAAAATTCACGCCAACGAGGACTTACTGATTCAAAACCTAATTTTCGTGACCACTCAAACTTTAAAAACGTTGGTGCAAGAGGTGCTGAATTCTTAGCTAAAAATCTTAAAGCAGAAGTTCCCGGATAACGTTGTACGAATGTTGCTAACCAGAAGCCCGCTGGCGCGAGCGCAACTACGCTCTTAACTGATTTCGGATGCGCCGCAGCCATTTCAAGTGCGATCCAACCACCCCAAGAATTTCCCACTACATCAAAGGTATTTAGATCAAACTCTCGCTTAACTTCCTTTACAACCAAATTTGCTATCGAATGTGGATCCATCAGTTGGGTTTTATCAAAAGGGGATTCACCATGGCCGGGCAGATCAACGGTGATCACGTTGTACTTGGTTAGCAGCAACGGTGTAAGTGGCTTCCAGGCAGTTGCTGCTGAGCCCATTCCGTGGACAAGCACAATATGAGGCGCGGATTCGGCCTCAGATGGGAAGAGTTGTAATGAAAGGTTCATCTTAAATTCAGATATTACTCCGTGGCGCTGGTTATCACATGTTCATCTATATCCGAAGATAGGTCTGTGAATCTGAAGAAAACGCTTGCCGAAGGCGTAGGCACTGCCACTTTATTGCTGGTAGTAATTGGCTCAGGCATTATGGCAACGAATATTTCAAAAGATGTCGGCGTGCAGCTAACAATTAACTCAGCGGCAACTGGCTTGATTCTCTATATTTTAATCACCTTGCTTGGTCCGATTAGTGGCGCCCACTTTAATCCAGTTGTGACCGCAATCCAGTTGTTCAAGAAGAACATCGCAACATCTCTGGCTGCTGCCTACCTTGCTGCTCAGTTGGTCGGTGCGGTAATTGGCGTTGCACTCGCAAACTTCATCTTCAACTTACCGATTTTTGAGATTTCACAGAAAGATCGAACTGGCGCCGAACTCTTCGTGAG
>CAZKNQ010000056.1:0-5907 GCA_964554225.1 uncultured Candidatus Planktophila sp. | reverse complement strand
AATCGGACGCGCATCAGGTCCTTCTTCAGTCACATCACGTGAGGACAAAATATCTAGCGGTAGAGTCCCTCGGATATCTGCTTCGTAGAGAATATCCAGACTCTGTTTACGTGCTTTACTGCGAGCTGACACTAGTTAGCGCGACCTTGGTATGACCCATCGCGAGTATCTACCAATACCTTCTCATCTTGCTTAATGAAGAGCGGAACTTGAATCTCAATTCCTGTTTCTACGGTGGCAGGCTTTGTTCCACCAGAGGAGCGATCACCCTGAAGACCTGGCTCGGTGTAGGTCACTGTGAGAGCGACAGATGCTGGAAGTTCGATATAGAGCGGATTGTTCTCATTGATAGCAACAATCGCCTCAGTGTTTTCTAGCATGTAGTTAGCAGCATCGCCCACAATTGCAGCCGAGATAGTCATCTGATCGAAGGTCTTATTATCCATAAAGACAAAATCTTCGCCTTCTTTGTAAAGAAAGTTCATTTCGCGCTTTTCAAGAATTGCAATATCAACTTTGACGCCTGCATTGAAAGTCTTATCTACGACTTTACCAGTGAGCACTTGCTTCAACTTTGTACGAACAAATGCTGGACCTTTACCTGGTTTAACATGCTGGAACTCAACGACCGTCCAAAGCTGGCCTTCAATATCTAAAGTCATACCATTTTTGAGATCATTTGTTGTTGCCACGAGAAACTCCAGTTCACGTCCGTTGACGTATTGATTTCAACCATTAGCGAACCAAAGAGCCTTTGATTATGCGCGGTTGGCCCTCGGTCTTCGAAGGCGAATACTTAAGTTTACCTGAACTTTTAGGCCAGTAACGCCTTCAACGCGATCAGCGCAAGTACATACGAGTTTGGTCCGAATCCCCCGATGGTGCCAGTAGAGACTCCCGAAACTACTGAAGTATGTCGAAATTCTTCGCGAGCAATCGGGTTCGATAGATGAACTTCAATTACCGGAGCCTTAACCAATACAACCGCATCACGAATCGCATATGAGTAGTGTGTAAAAGCAGCGGGATTGATTATGACCGGAAGGTTTTTATCTGCCGCCTCATGTAACCAACCAATGATTGTTGCCTCGTCATCGCTCTGACGGATATCGGCCTTGAATCCTTGAGTTTGTGCAGCGCTATCAATGTGGGCTACTAGTTGAGGGTAAGTCATATCCCCGTAGATTGCTGAATCACGAATATCCAAACGCGCTAGGTTTGGACCATTGATCACCAATACATTCATGAACTCACCTTTTCATATGCGGCATAGAGCGCCTTTGGATCAGGGTTCTCTAACCTATCTGTCTTTCCGACCTCGCTAATGGTAACGAATCGTAAGCTACTTCCGCGAGACTTCTTATCAACTGCCATATGAGCCAATAACTTCGACCAGCTTTCACGCTTGTAGTTAGTTGGAAGATTCAAATCTTGCAATATTTTTAGATGATCCGCCGCTAACTCGGCGCTTATCAAGCCAAGATCCAATTGGAGATTAGCCATGAACGCCATCCCGATTGCAACACATTCGCCATGGCGCATCGAATATCCGCAATCAAGTTCAACTGCGTGGCCCAAAGTGTGGCCATAATTTAAAACCTCGCGTGCAAATGATTCTTTAAAGTCTTGCGAAACGACCTCGCCCTTTACCTTCACTGAGCGTTCAACTAACTCCTGGACCACTGCGAGATCTTTTCTAATCTCCGAAACGCTCTTTCCTCGAATTAGCTCAAGAATCTTTCCATCTGCAATAAATCCACATTTGACGACTTCAGCCAAGCCGGCTGCAAAGTCACGGTCGGTGAGGGTTGTAAACCAATCAAGATCGATAATCACCTTAATCGGGCTATGAAATGCACCAATTAAATTCTTCCCGTAATCGCTATTGATCGCAGTCTTTCCACCAATCGCAGCGTCAACAGCGCCCGCGACCGTTGTAGGAACCGCGATCCAGTCGAGCCCGCGCAGCCAACTCGCTGCAGCAAAGCCCGCAAAGTCGGTTACTGCTCCCCCACCGATTCCAACGATTAAATCACTCCGTGTAAATCCGGCTGCGCCAAGCCAATCCCAAATCTTAATTAAGGTGCTGGATGATTTGCCGGCTTCGCCATCAGGTATCTCAAAGGTAAATACTTCAGCGCTTCCTAGATCAAGGCCATGAATTCTTGGCGCAAGAGGTTCCGAAACAATTAGGGCAACCCGAGACCTTCCTTGCACGCTCTCGGTAAGAGAGTCCTTCCAGGAATTGGCGAGATTTACGCTGTAGTCGCGTTCAGCGCTGATCTTAATCTCGCTCATCACTTGGCTCCATCCACTGCAGATTTAACGCTTTTCTTGCCCGTGATGATCTCTTCAACGATTTCTCTAGGAGTTAGGTTATCGACCAAGACAACTTGAGTAGCCAAGGAAAGGTAAGTAGGACGGCGTTTCTCCATCAACTCTTGCCAAGCAGCGCGAGGATTGTTGAGTAATAAGGGACGATCGCGATTAAAGCCAACGCGTGGTGCGGCTGCTGATAGAGAAATATCGAGATAGACCACATTCGCGCCAGATTCTTTGATCGCCTTCTGCGCAATCTCAGATAGCGGTGCGCCACCGCCCAGAGAAAGTACTCCGGAGAGTTGTGATATCTCGCGCGCAACAATACGCGCTTCAACTTCCCGGAACCAAGGCTCACCTTTATCAATAAAGATTTGCGAAATGGGCGTTCCCACTTCAGATTCAATCAATGAATCGGTATCAGTTAAATTGCGATTAAGTGCCTTTGCTAAAGATCTTCCAATTGTGCTCTTACCAGAGCCCGGTGGGCCGATCAAAATGTAGTTCTGTTCTTTAGTATCGCTCATATTGCCTACTTAAAACGTAGGTTGCTCATATAGTTTTCAAAGTTGCGACGAGTTTCACTTACGCTATCGCCGCCGAATTTTTCAAGAACTGCTTCAGCTAGAACTAACGCTGCCATTGCTTCAGCAACAACTCCCGCTGCCGGAACCGCGCAAACATCTGACCGCTGATTGATCGCCTTAGCTGCTTCACCAGTTTTAACATCGATCGTATCTAACGCCTTTGGCACGGTAGAAATAGGTTTCATTGCCACACTTACTCGTAAAATTTCACCGTTAGACATTCCGCCTTCGGTACCACCAGCGCGATCGGTGCGACGTTTAATCGAACCGTCAGCGCCACGTTCAATTTCATCGTGGGCAACCGAACCGCGACGTGTTGCTGTTTGGAAACCATCTCCAATTTCCACACCCTTAATCGCCTGGATTCCCATCATCGCCCCTGCTAATCGCGCGTCTAAGCGGCGATCCCAGTGAACATGTGAACCAAGTCCGGGCGGTAAGTTGTAAGCCAGTACTTCGCAGACACCACCAAGTGTGTCTCCATCAGAATGAGCGGATTCAATTTCTGCGATCATTTTCACGCTAGTTGCGGGATCAGCGCATCTAACTTGATCCTGATCAATTCTCGCCATATCTGTTTTCTCTGGCAGTTTTGTTCCGTCAGGAATTCTTACTGAACCAATTGATACCACGTGACTCAAAATAGTTATTCCAACGCTCTGTTCTAGAAACGCGCGCGCAACTGCACCGAGTGCAACACGGGCTGCAGTTTCGCGCGCACTTGCGCGTTCCAGAATTGGTCGGGCATCGTCCAAGTCGTACTTCTGCATGCCAACTAGATCGGCATGTCCTGGACGCGGTCTGGTCAGCGGGGCATTCCGCGCTAGATCTTTAATTTCCTCTTCAGGAACAGGATTGGCGGACATCACCTTTTCCCATTTTGGCCACTCTGAATTTCCAACTTGAATAGAGATTGGTCCGCCCTGCGTTAAACCGAGACGGATTCCACCGAGAATAGAAATTTTATCCGCTTCAAAATTCTGTCTAGCACCACGACCAAAACCCAAGCGACGTCTAGCTAAATGAAAATCTATATCTTTTGATGAAATCTCGACGCTAGCCGGAATACCTTCAATAATCGCCGAGAGGGCTGGGCCATGAGATTCACCTGCTGTTAACCAACGCACTCGCATATTGTGGCAGATAAGCGCTTCATCTAGCGCACCATATAAAGGCGGCGCATAGCGCTGGCGCTAAAGCAATCGGATCGGCTAGCGATTTCCTCATGATCAGATGGCAAATCAAGAGCACTAAGCCTGCAACGATAAAGCCGTTGCAGAAATCGCTCCATTTCGATATTTCAGGAGGTAGGAAAAATAAAGCCAATAACGTTGCTAATTTCACATCGCCGGCGCCCAAACCTAAAAAGTAGCCAAGAACGCCTACCAAGAAAATGGCCAGGGCGCTAACCAGATAGATCTGTCCATCAACGAAGAGTGTGATTGCAGAAAAACCAACTCCGGAAATTGCCAATGTTCGATTTCTAATTTTATGAGTAGCAATGTCGAAGAGCGAGAAATAGAGAGATGAGACGATGAGAAGCGCGTACATGGAGAGAAACTAATGGCTAGAGAGTGCTCATCTACTTCTTTCGCCAAGTCTGTGAATTACTGTGAGGCGTCGCTTAACGCCATTCTTAGTTGGTCGTCAATTATTTGCCTACCTAGCGGATAAACGATGTTGATCTGATCGATTCCTTGATAGAGAAGAAGCTCTAGACCGCTAATCACTTTTCCCCCACCATCAGACCAGCGTCGTGCAATTAGGGTTGGCCAAGGTTTATACAAAACATCGAAGAGCAAGCCTTCCACCTTCGAGGGAATATTTTCGGCGACCAAATCTGCCGCACCGGAAGGTGTTGTGTTTACAACTAAATCGAATTGGCGAAGATCGATTTGATCGTCCCAAACGATGAACTCAGGTACAAGCTTTCTGAAGCATGCAGCTATTCCTGCATTACGTCGAACGCTTCTTCCCATAATTGAAACGCTGTCAGCAATTTCATCAAGAGCGCCTGCAACAGCGCGGGCGGTACCTCCAGCGCCCAAAATCAAAACTGAATTGAAATGATCGTATCCTGCATTTGCTAAAGCTTTAATGAAACCTGAACCATCGGTACTGGTCGCGCTCCAACCAGTACCGCTTTTAACAAGGGTATTTACTGATTGAATTCTCTGTGCAAGATCGTCAACCTTGATACTTGAAGCTTTGGCAATATCTAGAACTTCTTCTTTCAGCGGCATGGTGAGAGATAGATAGTCATAACTTTGACCTTGGCGCCTTAGGAATTCTGATAGCCCACCACTTTCAACTTTGATAGCTTCATAAGTGCCGGAGATGCCAAGAACCTCGAAAGCCTTGCTATGCAAGACCGGCGAGAGGGAATGTGCAATCGGATTGCCGAGGACAGCAGCCTTTACGCTCTTATCGTTCATGCGTTAATCACTCTTTACTCTCAAATAAACCAGCACGTAAATTCTTCTTATACTCAACTTTCCACACGCCAAACTCTTCAAATGATGAGGTAAATCTAGTGTCATTAGGTGCAACGGTGATGAAGTAAATCCAATCGCCTGGTTCAGGGTTAACCGCAGCAAGCAGGGCTTGCTTTCCTGGATTTCCAATCGGTCCAGGCGGCAAGCCGTATTTTCGGTAGGTGTTGTATGGCGAGTTTAACAAGGTGGATTTCGTGCTGAGGAAAATATTTCCCCGCAGCTTCTGTGCGAAGTGAACTGTCGAATCCATCTGAAGCGGCATTCCCTTTTCTAAGCGATTTCGAATGACTCTAGAGATCTTAGTGAAGTCTTGTAGACCGCCTTCAGCTTGGATAATTGAAGCAATTGTTAATAGTTCTTGAGCGTTGAACTTTCCATTCGTATCAAAAATTCCAGCGCTCTTCATTTCGGCCAGCGATCGCTGAACCATATTCGATAAAGCCTCGGCAGCTGATGTGCCTTTGGCGAAAGAATATTGGGCAGGGAATAGCAGCCCTTCTAACGAT
>CAZKNQ010000055.1:0-5947 GCA_964554225.1 uncultured Candidatus Planktophila sp. | reverse complement strand
AAGTTCGGTGGCGTTACAGCGCTTAATGAAGTAAATCTTGAGGTTCGCGAAGGCGAAATTCTCGCCCTGATCGGCCCTAACGGTGCGGGAAAGACAACAGTCTTTAACGTTATCACCGGCGTCTATCAAGCAACTTCTGGTTCAATTAATTTCGATGGTCAGAAGATCGGTGGCAAGAAGCGCTATCAGATAACTGGTCTCGGTATCGCACGCACCTTCCAGAACATTCGCTTATTCGGAGATATGACAACACTTGAAAATGTCATCACCGCCACCGATGTTCATAAGAAGAGCGGGCTAGTTTATTCTCTCTTTGGAACACCACGTGCTCGTCGCGAAGAACGCGAGCACCGCGCTAAAGCGCACGAAATTCTTGAGTTCATCGGAATCGATGAGTACTCAGATCGCTTAGCCCGTAACTTGCCTTACGGTGTTCAGCGTCGTCTTGAAATCGCTCGCGCTATGGGAACCTCACCCAAGTTGTTGCTTCTTGATGAGCCTGCTGCAGGTTTTAACCCACAAGAAAAGGTTGAACTTGCCGCGACAATTAAGAAAGTTCGCGATGCTGGGTACACAGTTCTTTTGATCGAACACGATATGTCACTGATCATGGGAATCTCTGATCGTGTAGCTGTGCTCGATTTCGGAACCAAGATCGCTGACGGTTCACCAGCTGAAGTACAAAACGACCCTCGCGTTATTGAGGCTTACCTAGGAGTACCTGCAGATGCGTCTTGAAATTAAAGATCTACACGTTCACTACGGCAAGATTGAAGCGATCAAGGGCGTATCAATCGTTGTAAATGAAGGTGAAATAGTCACGCTTATCGGCGCTAACGGTGCGGGTAAGACAACAATTCTTAAGACCATCTCAGGACTTCGCCCGGCAACAAGCGGACAGATCATCTTCAACGGTGAAGATATCTCTAATGTTCCTGCACACAAGCGTGTAGATCTCGGTCTATCACAAGCACCTGAAGGACGCGGAATTTTTCCAGGTATGACAGTTTTGGAAAACCTCGAAATGGGTAAGTTCCATCGCCAGGACCGCAAGAGCGAGATGGATGAGGATCTAGAGAAGGTCTACACCTTGTTCCCGCGTCTTAAAGAGCGCGTCTCACAAGCTGGCGGAACTTTATCTGGGGGAGAACAGCAGATGTTGGCTATCGGTCGCGCACTTATGGCTCGCCCAAAAGTTCTACTTCTTGATGAACCATCAATGGGTCTGGCACCTCAGATGATTGCAAATATCTTCCGCATCATCACTGAGATAAATAAGACTGGCGTAACAATTCTTCTCGTAGAACAGAATGCACAGCAGGCGCTACAACGCGCACACCGTGCTTATATTCTAGAGACTGGAAATGTAACTAAGGAAGCTAAGGCTTCTGATCTGCTTAACGATCCTGCAGTACGCGAGGCCTACCTCGGTACTGGCGCTCACTAGTTAATTTACCTTTCGGCCATTCTTATCGCTGAAGACGCTACGCTCTTTCAGCCAGGATCATGCAGGTAATACGTGCACTACAGGTACGTTGACCCTGGTCATTAGTGATAACGATTTCGTAGACGCATAAGGTCTTGCCAAGTGAAACGGCTGTCGCAACTCCAGTAACGAAACCTGAAATTGCCGATTTGTGGTGCGTTGCGTTGATATCAACGCCCACAATTTTTCGATTAGGGCCGGCGTGAAGCTGAGTACCTATCGAACCAAGTGATTCTGCCAATACAACGTTTGCACCACCATGAAGTAAACCGATGGGTTGAGTATTTCCTTCAACTGGCATACGACCAACTAAGCGCTCAGGAGAGGCCTCAAGGATCTCAATTCCCATCTTCTTATCGAGGGCGCCACTTCCGCGTTCGCGAATTAGCTCTAGATAGTTCGGGGTATTTTCTGGCTGCGTCATAGTTCGAAATAGTAACTTGTTAACGGGTACTTCTCTAGGATGGCGCCATGGCCCAGAAGCGTTTACTACTTATTGATGGCCATTCGATGGCATATCGCGCCTTCTTCGCACTTCCTGCCGAAAATTTCACAACCGCACAGGGCCAACATACTAATGCTATTTATGGTTTTGCGACGATGTTGATCTCACTATTAAAAGATGAGAAGCCGACACATGTGGCGGTTGCCTTCGATGTATCTCGCAAGACTTTCCGCACCGATATCTTTCCTGATTACAAAGCTAATCGTGCTAAGACTCCGGATGAATTTCGATCACAGATGTCTTATTTAAATGACTTAGTTAAGGGTTTTGGAATAACACAGTTTGCGATAGAGGGATACGAAGCAGATGACATCATCGCCACAATTACTAAGCAGGCAGAACGTGAAGGTGCTGAAGTTCTAATCTGTACTGGCGATCGCGACAGTTTTCAGTTGGTGACAGATAAGACCACTGTTCTCTATCCAAAGCGCGGCGTCTCAGAACTTGCGCGAATGACACCGGATGCCGTGCAAGAAAAATACGGCATGAGCCCTGATCAGTATCCAGATTTTGCGGCGCTGCGCGGTGACCCGAGCGATAACTTGCCATCGATCCCAGGCGTTGGTGAAAAGACTGCCGCAAAGTGGATAGTTGAGTACGGATCTCTTAAAGAATTGATCTCCAACGTGGACAAAGTCGGCGGAAAAGTCGGCCAGTCACTGCGTGACAATATTGACGATGTAATCCGTAACCGCGAGTTAACTCAACTCGTGCATGATGCACCGATCGAATACCAAGTTGATGCACTTGCTTGGGCTGGCGTTGTCGAAAGTGATCTCACCAAGTTATTTGAACAACTTGAGTTTCGAACTCTCAAAGATCGTTTAAAGCCGATACTCAATCCAGACTCTGTAGTCAAAGAGGTAAAGATTCAAAGCAACAACGATGAGTTCACGCTCTTTGCCCCAGTGATCGAAGGCGGAACTCTGTCACCTGAAGAGTTAAGCGAAAAGATATCCCAGCACTCAGGAGATATCGCTTTATCTTTTGAACTACTTGATGAGAAGTTGCATCGTTATGCAGTTGCCTTTAATCCGAGCGATGTCTTTTTAATTCATTCCGCACAGATGGGGGAGTGGGCACAGAATCCAAAGGTCTCGAAGATTGCACATGATGCCAAGTCGCTGGCTCGTGAAAACCTACTTGATGGAGTTGTTTTCGACACTGCACTCGCTGCATATCTTGTAAACCCAGGTGTGCGCGCACAAGAGTTATCCGATCTTTTAGAGCGCTGGGGAGATGGCGCTCAAATTGATACTTCCTCCCCTGAGCAATCACTGCTGACAAGCGCAGCCGCCCTCTTTAAATTACGAGATTCGCTGCTAACCGAGATGAAAGATCGCGGCGTACTAGCGCTATTTACCGATCTAGAACTTCCTATCGCTCACCTGCTCGCAGTTATGGAAAACCGTGGCATCGCCGTTGATCGTAAAGAACTTGAAAAGTTAGCAACGTTTTTTGAAGGAGAAGTCGCGCGCGAGACAAAGGCAGCTCACCTAGCCGCCGGCCATGAATTTAACGTGGCTTCTCCAAAACAGCTACAAGTTGTTCTCTTCGATGAACTAAACCTGCCAAAGACAAAGAAGATCAAGACTGGATTTACAACCGATGCCGAGGCGCTCAATTGGTTATTTGAAAAGACTAAGCACCCGCTGCTTGAATCACTTCTTCGAATTCGGGAAACCAAGAAATTAGGCACTACTGTCGAAGGATTGATTGCGGAGATAGGAAAGGATGGACGGATCCGCACGCACTTTGCACAAACGGTTGCAGCAACGGGACGTCTCTCATCCGTCGGGCCGAACTTGCAGAACATCCCGGTGCGTACCGAAGAAGGCCGCAGCATCCGTAATGCATTTATCGCAGGTAAAGGCTTTAGTGGACTCTTAACCGCTGATTACAGCCAGATCGAAATGCGCATCATGGCTCATCTCTCAAACGATTCCGGGCTACTTGCCGCATTCGAAACCGGCGAAGACTTACATGCAACTGTTGCTGGTCTTGTCTTCGGTGTGAAAGCTAATGAAGTTGATTCAGAGATGCGTCGTCAGATCAAAGCGATGTCTTACGGACTTGCCTACGGCTTGAGTTCTTATGGCCTTGCCGCGCAGTTAGATCTCTCACCACCTGCTGCACAAGATTTAATGGATCGCTACTTCCAACGCTTTGGTGGAATCCGTGATTACTTAAGCAGCGTTGTAGAACAAGCGCGCAAAGTTGGATATACCGAGACCGTGATGGGGCGCAGGCGTTACCTGCCAGATTTAATGCACGATAACCGCCAACGTCGCGAAATTGCCGAACGTATGGCGCTAAATGCTCCGATTCAGGGCTCTGCCGCCGACATCATCAAGCAAGCGATGTTAAATGTGGATCGAGCGTTGCTAAATGAGAACCTTAATTCACGTCTTCTGCTACAGGTTCATGATGAGCTAATTCTTGAAGTCGTAGCGGGTGAAGAAGAAACACTAACTAATTTGGTACGGCGAGAGATGGGTTCGGCCTTCCCGCTTCGCGCACCGCTGGATGTCAGCGTCGGTATCGGTAAGAGTTGGAACGAGGCCGCTCACTAATAGTTTTTAACTGGTGATTAACTAGTTGTGGGAGAGTTATCGGACATCGCCGCGAGATCTTCTTCCTGGCTTGGAATTCGATCTGCTGCCGCTAAGCGCTTTCGACCAAGATTTAAGATAATAAATCCAGAGATAATGGTGAAAGTTGTAATTGACATCGCAAAACGTGGTGAATAAGTTTCAGCGATCCAGCCACCCGCAGCAGCACCGATTGACATCAACGTACCTTCAACGGTCCAGATCCAACCCATCATTCCAACTGCAGAACCCTTAGGCCGCACCGCCTCCATAACTTCCCAATAAAAGACTTGAATCGTTCCACCTACAAGTCCAAGTACTGCGCCGGCGATTACCATCGACCAACCAGGATATGTGAAAACAATCGGTATTGAGATAAAAACCCATGTTAGATACGTAAGACGCATCGCCTTCAGCGCTGAAACTTTTCCAGAAACTAGCCCGCCAAGTAATCCGCCGACTATATTTCCAATCCCCATTGCAGTCAGAACCCAAGCAGTTCTATGTGGAACATCCTCTAGAGTTGCAAATGCGGGGACTGCAACATCGAATACGCCCCACCCAAATCCAATAAAGCAGCCTTCTATCATCAGTAACTGAATCGCTTTATGGCGCCACAGAGAGATATGGTTTAGATCTTTTTTCTCTGGCACCCAATTGCGTGAAACTTTAGTTATCGCAAGCGAGCCACCGCCGACTGCCATAAATATTGCAGCAACCACAAGTGCGCTTCCTGGCCTGGATGAAAGCGCGAGCGAAGTCGCAACCACTGGCCCAATTACTCCAGCAGTACTCATCACGGATGTATCAACTGCGTATGCAGTACGTAGGTAATCCTCTGGAACAATCATTTTCCAGAGTGGACGTACAGAGAGATTAATTGGGGGAGCGCTGATACCCATGATGAAGGCAGCGATCAAAATTGCACTTCTATTTTCCATCATGTTGAGAATGATCATCATTGATGCATACCCTGGAACCAATATGCGCAGCGGCCACTTCTGTCCATAACGATCCATAAGTGATCCCCGAAGTCCAGCGGTCGCAGCTCCAGCAAGTGAGTTAATACCGATCGCCAAACCAGCAACTGCAACAGAACCAGTTGCATCTTCAGTTTTAAAAAAGATCGAGAGTGCGACCATGCCGTATGAAACTCGAGCCGGGAAAGCGGCCAGCACCAAGACCCAGACATTTGGGATAGCAAATAGTTCTTTGTAACGCTTCATTTGTAGTTAGTTTACGCCTGACTATTGGGTGGATTTGCCCTACTAACCGCTAGAACCGTACGCTTACGCCCGTTCACCAGAAAGGTTCTGGAGTCCTATTACTTTCTATCCCTACGGAGCAACTTGAGCACATCATCAC
>CAZKNQ010000054.1:0-5998 GCA_964554225.1 uncultured Candidatus Planktophila sp. | reverse complement strand
TCCAGCGCACACTTGAACCAAGAGCCACTAAACCAGCACCGAGCAGTAACTTGCTGACTAGAACGATTGCGTCATGAATTCCTGAAGGAATATCAAGCGTGTTTTGGATCGTAGCAACTGCAATAAATCCAATGACAAAGAATGGAATTAGTGGAACTTTATTTGTCTTCGTGCTAACCGCTATTCCATCTTTTTCATTTTGCGCGGCAACTGAAGTCAAGTAGCGGCGGTGGCGAATCGAAAGAATTAGAACAATTGGAGCCAACATACAAACTCGCGCTAACTTGATTACAACGGCAGATTGCACCGCCTCATCGCTCCAGACAGATGCAGTCGCAATTACCTGACCAACATCGTGTACGGCTGCACCAGCCCAGGCACCAAAAGTCTGATCACTTAGCCCAATTAGGTGGCCAATAAATGGCAGGGTAAAAATTGAAAGAGTTCCACAGAGCGAAATCAATGCGATTGCATATGAAGTTTCTTCTTCGGTAGCGCGCGTTTGTGGGCGGATCGCAGCAACTGCAGTTGCACCGCAGACGCCATAACCAACGCCGATTAAAAGTCCAAGTTCGCCACTCATCTTGAATGCTTTTGATAGCGCCAGGATTCCAAAAATTGTGAAAGTCACAACCAAGATGACGGTTAGTACTCCCTTAAAGCCAATCGCCTTTAGAGATACAAGGCTTACTTGTGCGCCAAGAAGTGCGACTCCGATACGCATTAATTTCTTGCTCGCCAGCCCGGTTCCGGCCGCGGCAAAGCTTGGCCATCTACCAAAGTTGGCAACGGCGAATCCGAATGCAACACAAAGCGCTAGCGGGCTTACCGCTGGCTGAAAGTCATTAATTAGAAAAGCAACACCAACAATTGCGCCAATCAGAGCTAAACCAGGGAGGTTCTTAACCATTTAGATCCCTAACTTCGATGACCACTGCGCTAGCTGATCAGCGACCGAATCGGTGATCGTAATGTTTTCTGCAATATCGGGACGTTCTGGATTAGAACGATTAGCTCCAGGTAAACGGCCTCCAGCAGCAGCTACCAGTGCTGAAAAGTCTGCAGTTCTTGTATTTTCGCCATCAACCGAAAGTTTTGCGCTATCAATGGCGATAATGAAATGTGAAATTTTCTGCGGATTGGCATCTTGCTCGCTGGCAAACATATCTGGAATGTCTTTTGCCAGTGATGGACCAACCAACATTCCCGTTAACGATTCAACAAGAACTGCAATTGCATAGCCTTTAGCTCCACCGAGCGGCGCGAGCATTCCAGCAAGTGCTTCTTTCGCATCAGTTGTCGGGCTGCCATCTTTTGTAAATGCCCAGCCAAGTTCAAGTTCGGCACCTGCTTGCGCTTTTGCTTGAATCTTTCCACGGGCAACTGCGCTAGTTGCAAGATCAACAACGGTTGGAGGATTTGTTGGAATACCCGCAGCAATTGGTGAAGTTGAAAGTAGTGCAGAGTTTCCACCCCATGGCGGCATAACCGCTGGTCCTGTACTAAATGCGATTCCAACTAGCCCGCGATTAATCATCGGCCAGACATAAATTCCGAGAGCGCCACAGTGGTTTGATCGTCCAACTCCAACAGCGGCAATTCCATTTATTGCAGCGCGTTCAGCAGCAACTTCTGCCGCCTTTTGTAACTGCCAATGGCCAAGACCATCATCGCCATCAAAGACCACAAGGCTTGGTAGATCTGTTACTACCTTTAACTTCGCATCAGCCTTAATTCCACCTGCTTGCAAACGCGCGAGATAGAAAGGAAGTCTCATTAAGCCGTGGCTTCCGATTCCCCAACGATCGCTGGCAACGATGCAACGTGCGGTTACATCTGCCTCTTGATCAGGAACACCGGCAGCCTTAAGAAGTGATTTCGCTAATTCGGTTGCCGAGCCAACAGTTAGCTGCGCCATTATTTTGCGCTCTCCTTGATTGCTCCAACAGCATGTGTGGCAATTTCATTATTTAAAACTTTCATAATGTTAGAAACAAGGATCTCATTGATACGCAACTGGCTTTCTTTTGTAATACCTGCAACATGTGGCGTCAAAATCAGATTTGTGATTTCTTCCATTTCTCCTTTAACTGGTGGTTCTTGGGCGCGCACATCTAGGGCGGCTCCAGCAATAACCTTAGATTTCAAGGCTTTGATCAAATCTGCTTCATTGATGACTTCACCGCGTCCCACATTTACTAAAACCGCATCAGGCTTCATCAACTTTAAAGTTGCAGCGTTAATTGAGCCATTTGTTTCAGAGGTCGATGGCATGTGGATGCTAATAACATCGCTCTCTTTTAAGACTTCTTCGAAAGACTTTAATTCAATACCGCTTAGATTCTTCGCATAAGGATCGAAGCCAATCATTTTGCAACCAAATCCTTGAATTAACTTTGCGGTGGCAATTCCCGTTGCGCCACAACCGAGCAACCCCCAAGTTAAGCCCGATAGCTCGCGGCCTGGTGTGCGGATCCAATTTCCATCGCGCGTTACTTGATCATGTCCTGGAATATTTCGTAATAAGGAAAGCGCTAAACCAAGAGTTAATTCGCCAACACTTACCGCGTTTGCGCCAAGACCTGCAACGACGACGACACCTGCAGCATCGGCTGCCTTGATATCAATGTTATCTAAGCCAACACCGGCACGCGCAATTACCTTTAATTTAGGTGCCGCAGCAATTACATCTGCAGTTACCTTAGTTCTATTTCTTACAACTAGAGCGGTTGCATCCTTAAGTGAACTCTTTAACTCATCTACGTTATTCCAAAGATCGTCGTTTCGGACAATGGGAAAACTCCCCTCCAGTTTCTGGAAGGGAGTTCCCCATACATCTTCAGAGATGAGAATCATTATGCGGAGATATACAACTTTGTGAAAGTGAATTCACGGTGGCCCATAACTTCGGCCTTGCAGAGGCGTCCATTAACGGTCTGATTGATGACATCCATCATCATGTCGCCAGCCTTTGTTAAGTCATATTCATAACGCAATAGACCTGAAACATCTAGATCGATGTGTTCAGTCATTGAGTTAGCAGTCTTAATGTTCGCTGTTAACTTGAGTACCGGAATAATTGGATTACCAATCACATTGCCTTGTCCGGTTGGGAACAAGTGGATAACGGCGCCGCCTGCTGCCATCAGAGTTACGCACTCTGCAGCTGCTGATGAAGAGTCCATGAAGTAAAGGCCCTTCTTCTTTGGGTCTGGAGCTTCGGCTGGCTTTAGAACGCCAACAACTGGAACTGAACCAGTCTTAGCGATATTTCCAAGCGCCTTCTCTTCAATAGTTGTTAGCCCGCCAGCGATATTTCCTTGCGTTGGCTGTGAACCTAGAAGGTTTGCACCAGTTGCTTCAATTACCTTGATGTAATTGTCGTAAGTTGTTTGGAACAATTTACGGCAAGCATCGTCGATGCATCGATCAGCGATCAAGTGCTCGCCACCAGTTAGCTCAGATGTTTCGCCGAAGAATACGGTTCCACCTGCCGCTACCCAGCGATCGACTGCTTGTGAAGTTGTTGGGCATGAGCCGAGACCTGATGTTGTATCAGATTCACCGCATTTGATCGACATAATCATGTCGCCCATTTCAGCTGGTTCGCGCTCTAGGCCAGATGCATCTTGCAAGAACATTGCAGCCACGCGGCTTGCTTCCTGGATAACTTGGAGATCGCCCTTACCTTCAATAGAGAATGCTGCAACCGGCTTGCCAGTCTTAGCGATGCCATCGGCAACTCTCTGCGTCCACTTTGGTTCGATACCAATTACAACCACAGCGGCAACGTTTGCGTTAACGCCTGTACCGATTAGCGTATTAAAAGTTAGCTCTAGATCTTCACCGAATTGCAAACGCCCAAATGCGTGTGGCAGTGCAAGAGTTCCTGGAATTACCTTCGCAACAGCTTCTGCAGCAGCATTTGAAAGATCATCAAGGGGCAAAATAATGACGTGATTGCGGATACCCATAGCGCCGTTTTCGCGGCGGTATCCCATTAAGCGCGGCTTGCTTCCCATCGATAACTCCTCATGTTGTGTGTGTGAATGTAATCGCCTTTTTTGATCGCGGCTGATGCGAGACCAACTTTGATTCCGTATTTAATAATCGCTTCGCCTTCTGCAATATCTGCAAGGGCAAATTTGTGGCCGAGCGGAATCGCGTGATTTAGGATCGCGGTGCTCTCTGTTCCTTCTTTCACGGATCGCCCGTGAAGAGTTCCTGGTTGCATATCCGCCATAGCAACAGCGACATTGTCACCGTCGTGATGGAGCAGATATTGCGGTGGCGTAATTGCCATATCTGACTTTCCTCTCTCGCATAAAGGGGGTAGTGGTCTGACCTCTTGGTGGAGTCTAGGTTAGGTGAGCGTATTTCGTCTAGCCCTCTGCCCAAATTATCGTAAGTGGTCTAACCTGTGGCTATGAAGAGCGAGCTTCGATACGGGGTTATAGGCGTCGGCAGTATGGGGCGCGAGCATATTTCCAATATCAAGGTGATGGGCGGGGCTGTCGTCACAGCGATAAGCGACCCGCATCAGCCCTCAATTGAAGCCGCTCTAGAAATGGTCCCGGGGGCCAAGGTCTTTAGGGATCACCGCGCGCTATTGGATTCTGGCTTAATCGATGCTGTCGTAATCTCAACTCCAAATGACACTCATGCTGAGGTCCTAAAAGATGCGCTCGCTACAGATTTAGCGGTCTTTGTTGAAAAGCCACTTGCTACAACGGTCGAAGATTTGAAATCTATCTTGGATTGGGAAAGCAAGCGCAGCGCTCTGACTTGGATGGGCTTGGAATATCGATTTATGCCACCGGTCACTGAAGCGATTGCGAGAGCAAAAGAAGGCGAAGCCGGAAAAATCCATCAGATTTCGATTCGCGAACATCGCGAACCTTTCTATCCAAAGGTAGATAGCTGGAACCGATTCACCGAAAGAACTGGCGGCACGTTAGTAGAAAAATGCTGCCACTACTTTAACTTGATGGATTTAGTTATTGGCGAACAACCTACCCGTGTATTTGCTTCAGGTGGCCAGAGCGTTAATCACTTAAGCGAAAATTATGGAGGGCGCCAAGCAAATATGCTCGATAACGCATATGTAATTTTAGAATATGCCAGCGGCGCTCGCGGAATGCTTGATCTCTGCATGTTTGGCGAAGGTTCCTTCGACAAAGAGATTTTAACAATCATTGGAGATCAAGGAAAAATTGAATCATTCCTTCCTTCTCAAGTAGTTAAAGCCTCACGTCGTGATTCGGTTGGAAACCTCGATAATTGGGCAAGTGGTGCCAGCCGTGCGCGTGGCAGCGAAACAAAGATTGTTCATAACTACGATGTGAAGTACATGGGCCACCACTACGGTGCTTCATATATCGAACATACAAAATTCCGCGATGCAATTTTAAATTCCACTGCCGCTGAAGTTACCTTGCTAGATGGCGTAACAAGCGTTGTTACAGGTCTTGCTGCTCACAAGAGCATCAACGAAGGTCGCGTCGTTGAAATCAAAGAGCTTTGGGGTTAATTACCAACTGCTCCATGGCTTGGCGTAGGTATCAACTGTTTCAGCGAGCTTTTCTAAGCGTGGAATAGAGATTTCACGCAGCGCCTTTGGAATATCAGGGGCTCCAACAATGTCGGCCCAAACTGCACGTCCAGCAAGGAAACCGCTTGCTCCTCCAATTGCACAAGCCTTCACTGCATCGTTGAAAAATGGTTGCTTAACTCCGTTAGAAAGAACTACCCACGGAGATCCAATTGCCTCTGAAATACGTTCCGCGTTCTTGGTAACTAGAGAATGATCTCCTTCGCCATGAAATGGAACTTCTGCTTTATACAAATCTGGCTTCCAAGTTGCAGCTTCTCTAGCGGCGATAATTAACTCTTCTTCGCGATCAAAAGATTTTGAAGTATCAGTTGGTGGCTTCACGATAATTTCGATAATCGATGGCAGACCAGAGACTTCGCATAACTTATTAAATTCGGCAACAAG
>CAZKNQ010000053.1:0-6067 GCA_964554225.1 uncultured Candidatus Planktophila sp. | reverse complement strand
AGGCGGTTAACTCAACTCGCTTGGGATCAATTAAAACTAAGCGCACTTCATCAGGGGTCGCGCGCATCAAAATCGATGTAATCATCGCGTTAATCATTGAAGATTTACCAGCACCTGTTGCACCTGCAACTAGTAAGTGTGGCATCTTGGCCAAGTTGGCACAGACAAAGTTTCCTTCTACATCTTTGCCAAGCGCCACCAGCATTGGGTGGTGATCTTGGCCAGCAACAGTTGAGCGCATAACATCGCCCAAAGCCACGATTTCGCGATCAGTATTGGGAATTTCGATACCAACTGCAGATTTACCTGGAATCGGCGAGAGGATGCGGACATCGCTAGATGCAACAGCATATGAAATATTTTTCGCTAGCGCGGTAATGCGTTCAACCTTCACCGCATTTCCCAGCTCTACTTCATAGCGCGTAACGGTGGGGCCACGCATAAAGCCAGTAACTTGGGCATCGATTTCAAACTGTAGAAATACTTCGGTGAGCGCAGCAACAACGGTGTCGTTAACTTTTGATTTCGCCTTTGCGGCAGGGCCGGTGCGCAGTAAATCCTGTGGTGGCAATGAGTAATTTGAATCAGCAGTCAATAAGAGTTGTTCTGGGCGTCTTCCCGTTGCTGCCGGTGCATTGGTAGCAGCAGTCGGCGCCTGAACTACGCGAGGCACCTCCACTGTAAATTCTTCATCGAATGACTCTTCATCGATCTCTTCTTCATTTTCATCAGCGTGCTGGTTCCAGGCAACAACGGGAGTTTCAAATGGCGGAGTGTCGGTGATTTCAAAGTCAGATTCTTCACGCTGTGGTCGTTTTGACCAGAGCCAAATACCAGTGTTCTTAAGCCGAATACCTACTGATGAAAGTGGAGTCGCGGTTGTAACTAACAAACCAAAACAGAACAGCGCAATCAAGAAGGGGTATGCCAAGAGCGATGTCATTAACGCTTCAAGTGGCATTGAAACCGCATAGCCCAACCATCCCCCACCATGGCGCATCGCTGTTGCACCGGTTGGATTAACCGCACCCAGCGAACCATTTAACAAGTGTGCCAATCCAGAAGCGCTAACAACCAGAGTGATTACACCGACGATGATTCGTGATGTTGCTTTGTGACTATCTGGGGATCGGAATAAGCGCATTGCAAAGTAGAGAATCAACAGTGGCGCAAAGAAACCAATTCGTCCAAAAGCGCCATAGATAACTGCATATAGGTTTCGTCCTACAAAGTTATCGGCTGCAAACCAAGTTCCGGCAAATGCAGCCAGAGCAAGAATTAAAAGAAGGAAAGCTAGGCCATCGCGATGATGTGCGGGGTCTAAGTCGCGCGCACCACGAGCCAGAAAGCGCACCGTTGAACCCAGCGCCTTGGCGATAGTTCTCCAGATTGCGCTAATGAAACGCCCAACAAATGAGAGCGCGGATTGACCGGCGCCACCTGATTTGCGAGTAGTTGTGCGTTTTCTCTTAGCCACACCTTTAATCTTAGCGGTCAGACCTCAATAACTACGGGAACGATCATCGGACGGCGGCGATGTTTTCCACCAACCCAACTGCCAATAGTGCGTCGAACCACTTGAGAAAGTTGATGTGTTCCATTTACACCTTCAGAAACCGCGTGCTTTAAGGCTTTTTCGATCTGCCCCTTTACTTCATCGAAGAGCGCTTCATCTTCATTAAATCCACGTGCATGGATATCAGGCCCCGCGATGATCTTTCCGCTTTGTGACTCAATTACCACTACGACAGAGATAAATCCTTCTTCTCCCAATATGCGACGATCTTTCAAAGATGATTCGGTGATATCACCGATGCTCTGTCCATCGACATAAACGAATCCACAAGGCACCGCGCCAGCTACTTCTGCAACATGGTCTACTAAATCAACCACGATTCCATTTTCAATAATGAAGGTGTTTTCGCGAGGGACCCCCGATTGAATTGCCAACTCAGCATTGGCCTTTAAGTGGCGCCATTCACCGTGCACTGGCAGGGCGTATTTCGGTTTCACGATGTTGTAGCAATAAAGCAACTCGCCCGCTGCAGCATGACCTGAAACGTGAACCATGGCATTGGCTTTATGGATAACTTTGGCACCAAAGCGCGTTAATTCGTTGATAACTCTAAATACTGAATTTTCATTGCCAGGAATGAGTGATGAGGCCAGGATAACTGTGTCTCCTTCGCCAACTCGAATCTGATGGTCACCATTGGCCATTCGTGAAAGCGCGGCCATTGGCTCACCTTGAGATCCGGTACAAATCAGAACGACGCGATCATCGTAATTATCAAGTTCTTTCGCATCGATAACGATTCCGGCTGGCACATTTAGGTAACCCATATCTTCGGCGATTTTCATATTGCGAACCATGGAGCGCCCGATGAAAACGACTTTCCGATTATGCATCGCTGCAGTGTCTATGACCTGTTGGACGCGGTGTACATGCGATGAAAATGAAGCCACGATTACGCGTTTCTTGGTCGCAGCAATTACGCGATTTAGCGCTGGCATAATCTCGCGCTCAGCTGGAGTAAAACCAGGCACGTCTGCGTTAGTTGAATCAACTAAGAATAAATCGACTCCTTCATCACCTAAACGCGCAAATGTGCGTAGATCGGTAATGCGCCCATCTAGTGGCAATTGATCCATTTTAAAATCGCCTGTGTGAAGTACTGTGCCAGCCTTTGTGTGAATCGCAACGGCTAAAGCGTCAGGAATTGAGTGGTTTACTGCGACAAATTCAACTTCGAAAGGCCCAATATCTTCGCGCATTCCCTCTTTGACTTCGCGAGAAAGAGGTGAGATGCGATGTTCTTTAAGTTTGGCGGTGACTAAGGCCAAAGTTAGGGCTGAACCATAGATTGCGATATCGCTGCGTTCGCGAAGTAAGTACGGGGTTGCTCCGATATGGTCTTCGTGGCCATGCGTTAGCACCAAACCAACAACATCATTCAGGCGATCGCGAATGTAGCTAAAGTCAGGCAGAATTAAATCAATACCTGGTTGATTCTCTTCTGGGAAAAGAACGCCGCAATCAACAATCAAGAGCTTTCCATTTGTTTCAAAGACCGTCATATTGCGACCGATCTCGGCTAATCCGCCTAGTGCGACGATACGAAGTCCGCCTGCAACTAACTTGCTTGGCGTACCAAGTTCGGGGTGGGGATGTGTCATTTAGTAATAATCAAAGGCTACAAAGAGATACCGCCGGCGATTAGATCTTTGCGCAACTGCGCGATCTGATCTTCGGTTGCATCTACTAGCGGAAGACGAGTATGGCCTCCAGGAAGGCCCATCATATTTAGCGCTGCCTTGGTGAGGATCGCACCTTGAGTGCGGAATGTGCCAGTAAAGACTGGAAGTAACTTCTGGTGAATCTCTAAAGCCTTCGCTGCATTTCCAGCAAACCAAGCATCGAGCATCGCCTTTAAATCTTTTCCAACGGTGTGGCCACAAACTGAAACCATTCCGACTGCGCCAACTGAGAGCAGTGGCAAGTTAAGAATGTCATCGCCTGAGTAAACAGGGATTCCACAACGTTTAATTACCCAAGAAGTTGAAGCGACATTTCCTTTGGCATCCTTGAGCGCAACGATTTGTGGGTGCTCGTAAAGGCTAACAATTGTGTCTGGTTCGATCTCGATTCCACAGCGACCAGGGATGTCGTACATCATTACTGGTAAGTCAGTTGCGCCTGCGATCGCCTTAAAGTGCGCGGCAACGCCTGCTTGTGGTGGCTTGTTGTAATACGGAGCAACAATCAGCAACCCGTCAGCGCCAGCTTTCTCGGTGCGCTTTGCCTGATTGATGGAATATTCAGTCTCGTTATCGCCAGCACCGGAAACCACAAAAATCTTTGGTCCAACAACGTCTTTTACAACGCGGATAATCTCTTCTTTTTCGGATGATTTAGTGGTTGGCGCCTCGCCCGTTGTGCCGTTGACTGCAATTCCATCATGGCCATTCGCAACTAGATGTGCTGCCAGTTTTTCAACGCCCGGCCAATCGATCTTGCCGTTCTTATCGAACGGGGTCACCATGGCGGTGAGCATCCGTCCGAATGGCGCCTCGATTGTCATGGGTGCAACCTACCGTTTTACGGTGCGATCCGTCCAGATTTTTCAAAGGCTCCGTATGTAAGAGGCATTAATTTTGCAAATTCGGCTTCCATTTTTTCTGCGACCATCTCGATTTCGCGTTGCGGATAGCTTGGAAAATGTGAACCTTCACGAGCGGTACGAAGTGAGAGAAAGTTCATGAGAGCACGTGCATTCATGGAGACATACATCGATGAATAAGTAGCCACCGGCAGGACAACGCGCGCAACTTCGCGCGCAACGCCGGCATCAAGCATCTTCTTATAGCTTTCATAGGCAATTAGATAGGCATCTTTCATTGCTTTCACAGATATCTCGAATTGTTCAGGTGTTCCATCTTCAAATGTGTAAGCGCCTGTTTTACCAACTTGAATCAGTTTGCGCTCTTTCGATGGAATATAGAAAACTGGTTTTAATTCGCGGTAACGTCCTGACTCTTCGTTATACGATGCAATGCGGTGGCGCATAAATTCTCGGAATACAAATATTGGTGCGCTCACAAAGAAAGTCATTGATGTGTGCTCGAATGGTGAGCCATGGCGTTCGCGAGCGAGGTAATTGATTAATCCTGCAGAACGCGCTGGATCTTCTCCGATCTCATCCATTGATTGCTCACCAGCGGTCGAGACGCGCGCTGCCCAAATGACATCGGCATCACTAGCGCTGGCTTTGACTAGTTCAACGGTTACATCGTCGCGGAAAATGACTTCATTACTCATGGGCGTCACCTTATATAGATGGCGCTACCTCCCCGAGGATATCTAGGGCAGAATGCACCCGTGTCTAGAGTGAACCGCGCCACCGCTGCGCAATCCTTCAGCGTTTCGCTGACCGTAGGCGCATATGGGATCGCTTTTGGTGCAGCATCAGTGGCTGCAGGTTTTTCGGTACTGCAATCTTGCTTACTTTCTCTTCTTACATTTACTGGTGCATCGCAATTCGCCGTTGTCGGAGTTCTTGGCGCTGGTGGTAGCGCGCTGAGTGGAATTGCAACTGCAACTCTTCTCGGAGTCCGAAACACTTTATATGGGCTACGTATGGCACCAGTTTTAAACGCTCGCGGTTTAAAGCGGCTGCTGGCCGCCCAATTAACTATTGATGAATCAACTGGTGTAGCTCTCTCGCAAGAGAACTCTGGAGTCCGCCAGGCCCGCCAAGGTTTCTGGCTAACCGGAATCGGCGTCTATGTTTTTTGGAATCTCTTTACTTTAGCGGGCGCGCTCGGTGCGCAAGCGATGGGAAATCCCGCTGCATGGGGGCTCGATGCCGCTGTACCAGCAGCGTTTCTTGGCCTGCTTTGGCCAAGGTTAACTAATAAGAGTGAGCGTTTATTGGCCGTTGCTGCTTGCGCATTGGCGCTCGCGATGACTCCTTACTTCGTACCAGGCGTTCCAATTATCGCAACAGCGTTTCTTGCGGTGATCTTCGGATTGCGAGCCAGAATATGGAAGTAAATCTAATCGAACCGTTCTGGCTAGCCGTCATAGGTACCAGCCTCTTCGCATTTCTTTTGAAGATATTGGGCTATAGCGTTCCCAAGCGTTTCTTAACACATCCACGAATTTTAAAGATTAATTCGCTGATCCCGATCGCACTCCTGAGTGCGCTGGTTGCGGTGCAGACATTTACCCAAGGTCCTCGCTTAGTTGCCGATCAAAGACTGGCAGGAGTTGGCGTGGCAGTGCTTGCGCTAATTCTGCGAGCACCGTTTCCAGTCGTAGTTGTCTGCGCAGCAGCAACTTCTGCTGCTCTATTCCACTTAAAATAGTAAAGCGCGGGAAATTAAATAATATTTAAAGCTTGAAGCTTTGCCTTGAGATCGTTATCTGAAGGCTCGGTCAGATGTGTTCCATCTGAAAATACGATAACTGGAATCGACTTAGCTCCCCCGTTAATTTCAATTACCTTTTCGGCAGCGCTGGCATCTGCTTCGACATCGATGTGATTTACTTGAATATCGAGTTCTT
>CAZKNQ010000052.1:0-6138 GCA_964554225.1 uncultured Candidatus Planktophila sp. | reverse complement strand
TGTTGAAGATCAATCTTTCTACTTTGTTCACTCTTATGCGGCAAAGAAGTCAGTTGGGATTGCCCAGGCCTGGAGCACTCACAACGAGAAGTTTTTAGCGGCAGTAGAAGATGGTGCGATTGCAGCGACGCAATTTCATCCTGAAAAATCTGGCGATGCTGGTCTTGCGCTAATTAAGAATTGGGTTGGGATGCTATGACGACAAACAATAACCAAGTAAATTATCTGGAGCTCCTGCCAGCAGTCGATGTTAAAGATGGCAAAGCAGTTCGCTTAGTCCAGGGTGAACTTGCTCAAGAAAGTATCTATGGCGCACCTCTTGAAGTTGCTCTCGAATTCCAGTCTGCCGGCGCGGAATGGCTCCACCTAGTTGATCTAGATGCTGCATTTGGGCGCGGCGAAAATACGTCGCTACTTGCAGAAGTTGTGGGTCGTCTTGATATAAAAGTTGAACTCTCTGGCGGAATCCGTGATGACGAATCTTTAAAGCGAGCTTTGGCTACAGGATGTACTCGCGTAAATCTAGGTACAGCAGCGCTTGAGAACCCAGAATGGACAGCGCGCGTAATCGCCAAGCACGGAGATCGCATCGCAGTTGGTTTAGATGTTCGCGGCCATGTCTTAGCGGCGCGCGGTTGGACTAAAGAAGGCGGCGATTTATTTGAAACCATTGAACGTTTAGAGCGCGATGGATGCTCTCGCTATGTGGTAACCGATGTTACAAAAGATGGAACGCTGCAAGGACCAAACCTAGAACTACTTAAAGAGGTTTGTGCGGCAACTAAGAAACCGGTTGTTGCCAGCGGTGGAATCTCATCCCTTGCCGACATCACTTCACTTTCATCACTTCATGCAATTGGAGTTGAAGGCGCAATAGTTGGTAAGGCTCTCTATGCAGGCGCCTTCACCCTTGAAGAAGCTTTGGCTATCACTAAAGGCGTAAAGTAAATGGCGCTATCTATTCGTATCATTCCCTGTCTTGATGTGACTGATGGTCGCGTTGTAAAAGGGGTTAACTTCACTGATTTGGTGGATGCAGGCGATCCAGTTGAGATGGCCTCGCTTTACAATCTAGAAGGCGCTGACGAGTTAACTTTTCTAGATATTTCTGCCAGCAGCAGTAACCGCGAAACAACTTTAGATGTAGTGCGTAAAACAGCTGAACAAGTCTTTATACCCTTAACGGTAGGTGGTGGGATTCGCTCAGTTGATGATGTTGACCGCTTACTGCGTGCCGGTGCAGATAAAGTTTCGATCAACACATCGGCGATTGCGCGCCCTGAGTTAATCGCAGAAATCGCTGATCGTTTCGGTTCACAAGTTTTAGTTATCTCAATTGATGCTCGACGCGCTAGAACTGAATCAGGATTTGAGGTTACAACGCATGGTGGGCGACAGAGCGCTGGGCTTGATGCTCTTGCGTGGGTCGATAAAGCTTGCGCACTCGGAGCGGGAGAAATTCTGCTCAATTCAATGGATGCCGATGGAACCCGCGCTGGATATGACATAGGAATGATTACCGCGGTTCGCGCAATCTCTAAGGTTCCACTCATCGCTAGCGGTGGTGCCGGTGCCCTCGAAGATTTTGCCGCCGCCCTTGATGCCGGCGCAGATGCGCTACTTGCGGCGAGCGTCTTTCACTTCGGAGTCCACCGCATTGGTGATGTAAAGCGTTACCTAAGCGCACAGGGTTATTCCATTCGCAACAACGCAACCGCGTAAGGCAGAATACGCACATGAGCGCTGCGATCCCATCAGATATTGCCGCGCGCCTAAAAGAAGGTATCGATCTAATTCCGGCGATTGCCCAAGATGCGCAAACCGGTGAAGTTTTAATGTTGGCCTACATGAATCGCCAATCCCTTGCCCAAACTTTGGCAACAGGTAAGGCTACTTACTGGAGCCGCAGCCGCAATGAGCTCTGGGTTAAAGGCGCAACATCTGGCCACACCCAAGAGGTGGTTGCAATCTCTTTGGATTGCGATGGCGATGCCTTGCTTCTGAAAGTAAACCAAGTTGGTTCTGCCTGCCATACTGGGGATAAGACTTGTTTCCATAATCCGCTTGCGATTAGCGCGGAGAAATAATGCAACTCAATGATTTTCGTGAATACGCAAAGAGCTATAACGTTATTCCGGTTTATCGAAAGCTCCTGGCTGATGGTGAAACTCCGCTTGGTGTTTATCGCAAAATCGCCAAGAACGAAGCATCAACTTTTCTTTTGGAATCCGCTGAACACGGGGGAGCCTGGTCACGCTATTCATTTATCGGGGCACATTCCCAAGCAACGCTAAGCGAAAAGGATGGCCGATCAATTTGGGTTGGCACAACTCCAGCTGGAGCACCTGTCGGAATAGATCCACTTGAAGCCCTTCGCTTATCTGCAGCTCATTTAAAGTCACCCAAGATTGCCGGACTTCCGCCACTTACTGGCGGGCTAGTTGGCTATATGGGTTATGACGCAGTTCGCCGCTTAGAGAAATTGCCTAACCAAAGCGTAAAAGATATTCCACTTCCAGAAATCGCTTTTATGTTAACGAGTGATCTTGCAGTGATGGATCACGCAGAGGGAACAATTACTCTAATCGCAAATGCTATTAACTGGGATGGCAGCAATGAACGAATTGATGAAGCTTTTAACGATGCTCAACTTCGTTTAGATCGGATGCAATCTGATTTGCAAGGTTCGCTACCTGGTTACATAGATCAGATACCAGAAAAGCAAAATCCGCAATTTACCCAGAATATTTCCAGTGATGAATTCAAATCCAAGGTACTCCAGGCTAAGGAAGAAATAGTTGCTGGCGAGGCTTTTCAAATAGTCCTTTCGCAACGTTTTGCTATTGAATGCAGCGCTGATGCGCTAGATGTTTACCGCGCGCTACGCCTTCATAACCCAAGCCCCTATATGTATCTCTTCCGTTTTACTGATGGGATTGAAGTAGTCGGATCAAGCCCTGAGGCTTTGGTAAAGGTGACGGGTAAAGAGGTGATGGTTCATCCGATCGCCGGAACCAGAAAACGTTCATCATCTGCCGAAGAAGACCATCGTTTAGGTGAAGAGTTATTGGCAGATCCTAAAGAGCGCGCCGAACATTTAATGCTGGTTGACCTTGGCAGAAATGATCTGGGGCGCATTTCAAAGCCAGGCACCGTTGAAGTTATCGACTTCATGCATATCGAACGTTATTCACACGTTATGCATATTGTTTCAACTGTTATCGGTGAGTTGGCAGAAACATCTACGCCAGTTGATGCGCTCTTTGCCGTCTTTCCGGCGGGAACGCTCTCTGGTGCGCCAAAGCCAAGAGCGATGGAGATAATTGAAGAACTCGAACCAACGCGACGCGGCCTTTACGGTGGAGCGATCGGTTATATTGATTTCACCGGCAACATCGATACTTGCATCGCAATTCGTACCGCGCTGATTTACAACAAAATGGCCTACGTGCAAGCAGGCGCTGGTGTTGTAGCGGATTCAGATCCTGCATCCGAAGATCAGGAATGTGCAAATAAAGCAGCGGCTGTTCTAGGTGCGATTTCCGCCGCAAACCAGATGAGGTCCGCAAGTGTCTGAGTTTGTTCAAATATTTATCTCAATAGTTATTGTTGCAACTCTTACTTTCTATATTTCAAAGCGTTTTCGAATTTCCAAACGCTACGAACGCCAATCTCGAAGTAAGCCCCCTATGAATTCATGGAGCGCGCTAGATCAAGGAATCGATCCCAGCGAAGTCCAAGTCGAAAATGAGAAGCCATGACCGTCCTAGATTCAATAATTGAGGGCGTTCGAGAAGATTTAGCGAAGCGTCGCAAATCGCTCAACCAAATTCATGAAGAGATGTCACAAGCTGCACCGGTTCGCGATGCCCACTTTGTCTTAACTGGGGAAGAGATGAAGGTAATCGCTGAAGTAAAGCGCTCATCTCCAAGTAAAGGCGCACTCTCTGAAATCACTGATCCGGCAGCACTTGCCCAGCGCTACCAAAGTGCTGGTGCAAGTGTGATTAGTGTGCTTACAGAAGAGCGCCGTTTTAAAGGTTCACTCGCTGATTTAGATGCAGTGCGTGCTCGCGTTGATATTCCAGTGTTGCGAAAAGACTTTATGGTTGATGAGTATCAATTCTATGAAGCGCGGGCACATGGAGCCGATATCGTTTTATTAATTGTCGCGGCTCTATCTAAAAGCCAACTAAGAGATTTCTTTGATCTTGCAACTGAATTAAATATGGCTGCGCTCATTGAAGTCCATACCGCTGATGAGTTAGAGCGGGCGCTGGAAATCTCCCCTCGAATAGTCGGAGTGAATTCACGAAACTTAAAGACCTTAGAGGTAGATCCCACAGCCTTCTCTGATTTGATTCCGAGAATTCCTGCTGAGTTAATTAGAGTTGCTGAATCTGGAATTTCAACACGAGGCGATGTTGAGTTTGCGCAGAAATCAGGCGCAAAAGCTATCTTGGTGGGGGAAGCCTTGGTCACATCTGGTGATCCAGATTTGGCGATGCGGACCTTATTAGGTCGAGGGTAGTCTTAACACCATGTCCACTACTCCGAAAGAGGATCTCGGATCCATCTTGGGTCACTTCGGTCCTTATGGTGGTCGCTTTGTTCCGGAAGCGCTAATCGGCGCTCTTGAAGAATTAGAAACAGCGCATCGCACCGCGCAGAACGATCCTGCATTTGTTGCTGAACTCGCCGAACTTCATCGCACCTACACCGGGCGACCAAGCATCATCACAGAAGCTAAACGTTTTGCCGAACATGCCGGCGGTGCGCGCATTATTTTAAAGCGTGAAGATTTAAACCACACGGGTAGTCATAAGATCAATAACGTTCTAGGACAAGCGCTACTTACCAAACGTATGGGAAAGAAGCGCATCATCGCCGAAACTGGCGCAGGTCAGCATGGCGTTGCATCAGCAACAGCGGCCGCGCTGATGGGCTTGGAATGCGTTGTCTATATGGGTGAAGAAGATACGAAACGCCAGGCGTTAAACGTTGCCCGAATGAAGTTACTAGGGGCCGAAGTTATTCCAGTTACAACTGGATCACGCACTTTAAAAGATGCGATTAATGAAGCGATGCGTGATTGGGTTACCAACGTTGAAACAACACATTATTTACTTGGCACCGTTGCTGGGCCGCATCCCTTTCCAACGATGGTCAGAGATTTTCACAAGATCATCGGCGAAGAAACTCGCGAACAAGTCTTAGCGCTTACGGGTCGCTTACCTGATGCGGTACTCGCCTGCGTGGGTGGCGGATCGAATGCCATTGGAATTTTCCACCGATTTATCTCCGACCCTTCAGTGCGTTTGATTGGTCTAGAAGCAGGCGGTGACGGGGTCGAGACTGGTCGCCATGCCGCAACAATTACCGGCGGCACACCGGGAGTTCTTCACGGAACCCGTTCCTATGTTTTGCAAGACGTTAACGGCCAGACTGTTGAATCACACTCTATTTCTGCTGGACTTGATTACCCAGGTGTGGGACCTGAGCATGCGTACTTACATGACATAGGCCGAGCCGAATACCGCGCCATCACAGATGAACAAGCTATGCACGCTTTTGCACTTTTATCTAAGACCGAAGGAATCATTCCTGCGATCGAAACCGCCCATGCCTTAGCCGGTGCGCTCCAAGTCGGAAATGAACTTGGTAAAGATGCAATCATCGTAATTAATCTCTCGGGACGTGGCGATAAAGATGTACAGACTGCAGCGCAATATTTTGGAATTCCACTCGATTAATGACTGCTTTAGATCAACTATTTGTAAAGGTTCGCGCTGAAAATCGTGCAGCGCTAATTGCTTATATTCCTGCAGGTTTTCCATCGCAAGCAGGATGTACAAAAGTTATACAAACTTTTATCGACGCCGGAGTTGATGCGATCGAGATTGGTTTTCCATATAGCGATCCAGTGATGGATGGTCCAACAATTCAGGCAGCGGCCGTCACCTCTTTAGAAAATGGAACTGGCGCCGCCGAAGTTATGTCAGCGCTAAAGGTGGCAACCGATGGTGGGGTAGCAGCAGTAGTTATGACTTACTGGAACCCGATTGAGCGCTATGGCGTTGAAGAATTTGCCGAAGCGATTGCAGCAAATGGTGGATCTGGCGTAATTACTCCAGATTT
>CAZKNQ010000051.1:0-6153 GCA_964554225.1 uncultured Candidatus Planktophila sp. | reverse complement strand
GGAACCCTTGGTGTAATTACCGGATCTGCCCAGTTTCCTGGTGCTGCTGTACTGACATCAAAGGCAGCTATTGCGACCGGGCTTGGAGTCCTACGCTTTCATAGTTCATCTGGGCTAGCTCACCTGGTATTGCATGCCGCTCCTGAAGCGTTAGTCCAACCCGGAAAGGTTGATGCTTGGCTAGCAGGCTCTGGTGTTAGCGATAAGAAATATAGCGATTACACAACTTGGCTACGCCATCGCTGGTTTAAGTTAATGAGCGCGCAGAGCGTTCCGACAGTTCTTGATGCAGGCGCATTGGACTGGGCTGGCAGGTTATCCCAACCAACTTTGATAACACCGCACGCTGGAGAACTCGCAAGACTGTTAGTCAAGCGTGGGATTCAAGTCTCATCCGAGTCTATAGAAGCAGATCCTAAAAAATGGTCAATGGTTGCTGCTGAAAAATTAAGTGTTACAGTGCTATTGAAAGGCTCTACTACATATATAGCAACACAAGATTTTTTAATCGAACTTCCAAAATCAACACCGTGGCTGGCCACAGCTGGAAGCGGAGATGTACTAGCAGGGATAATTGGCGCGCTTGTTGCTACAAATTACATTGAAATATTAAATGATAGAAATAATTTAGCGCGCGTTGCTGCAACTGGGGCGCTAATTCATAACAGCGCTGCTGTTTTAGCATCTAAGGATGCCCCCATATCTGCCACATCAATTATTGAATTTATTCCCGATGCTATTCGTAAAATTATCTAATAGGGTTCACCCTAGATTTTTTTCTTCAACACACTTTGAACTAACGCATACGCTACCTTGAGTTGTGGCCATCTCTCCAACAGTGCTTGTCGCAAGCGATGACGCATTCGAGTTAGCAACTCTAAGCGCAGCTCTTCGATTGCAATCAATCAAAGTTGTTGCCGAAGCAAGCACGGATGAGATTGCTGAAAATCTCTATAAATTTCTCTCTCCTCAAGTAGTGCTTATCGATCTACAGTTTGCAGGCGCCGAAGCGCTCAAATTAGTAAATAAATTTAGAAAGGTAAATCCGTCATTAGGAATTGTTTTAATGACCGCATGCCCAGATCTACGTTTACTTGGATTATTAGAAAAGCAAATTCCACAGGGATCTCAGGTAATACTTAAAAAATCAATTGCTGATCTGGCAGTTGTTGGACATGCAATTATTCGTTCGATTGCAGCGGTAGATGCCAAAGAGAAGATGGCCTGGATAGATAGCCACGGGTCTCTACATGAAAACTCTTTTAGTTCAATTCTCAACGAATTCACAGATATTCAGATTGAAACTTTCCGCCTATTGGCGAAAGGTTTAAGTAACTCAGAAATAGCAAAGGTTCGCTTTGTTAGCGAGAAATCGGTCGAGCAGATAGTTGCACGCATTGCACAACATTTGCAGGTACTCCCGGATCGAACACAAAACTTGAGAGTGGTTTTAACTGGGGAGTATTTCAAATGGATCGGCGCACCGCGCCACTAACCCTTACTTGTTTAATGCACCCACTAAAGTTTGTGCCATGTCCACTTCCCTTACTTTGGCCGAACTCCGAGCCCAGTGGAATGATGTTTTGGATCATCTTGAGTCGCATGATCGCGTAGCCTGGATCGCATATTTCGACGCCCGTCTTGCAGAATTTGATGGGTCTATATTGAAATTAGATTTTTCTGATGCCCGTAAATTCCCTGGCGGACATGAGTACTCTCCCGCACGAGTGAAGCTAGAGAACTCACTCAAAGCCTCGATTCAAGCAGTGCTGGAAATCGCAATTGAGATTGAAGAAATAGTATGAAAAAAATTATTTCAGTATTGGTGATGAGCCTTGCGCTCTTCTCGATTCAGACAGTCTCTACTAACGCAGCCACATCTAAATTAAGCCTAACCGTTCTACAAACTCCAGGAGGAGAAGAACCAGTTGTCACTCTCTATGGAAAACTCAAACCTGCTAAATCATCAGTAAAGGTGGAGATTCAGATCCAATTAAATGGCAGATGGCAAGATACTAGATTTTCTACACGAACCGCAAAGGTCGGCACTTGGAAAGTTGTAGCCGTTGCAACGGCGTTAAATGCCCAAGTTAAATATCGTGCCAAAGTGCGACTTGGTTCTAAGAGTATTTACTCAAATATTCGCGAGATAACGGTACGCTCCATTCCTGAAATTTCTAGCGCATCATCAAATGTGATAATTGATCAACTTGGTCCTGGTGGTCGAATTCATGGCTCTGATGTAAGTCGTTGGCAACATCCAAATGGCGCACCAATAGACTTTGTTAAGAAGTACAGCGCTGGAATGCGCTTTGTGATGATTAAGGCTTCCGATACGCGCGATGATGCTGATGCGCTGGCTTTGAAATATGTAGTTATGGATAGATTGGCGGCGCAGGCGGCTGGGATGTACACCGGTTTCTACCATTACGCAGTCCTACCCGATGTAAGAACGGATGCCGAAGTAATCTCAGATGCACAAACCCAGGCCCAGAAAGTTATCTGGCGGCTTGAAGCACTTGGCGGCTACAACGATCGCGATCTTCCTTACGCTCTAGATTTAGAAAATAACTGTGTGCGACTTTCTGGAAAAACTTGCGCCCGATATCTACCAAAGGCGCAGATCACTTTATGGGCAAAAACTTTCTTAAAAGTACTTCGTGAGAAAACTGATCGCATGCCAATTTTATATTCATATCCAAGCTTTCTAGAAGGTGCGATGGTTCGCGATGATGAACTACGCCAATACCCTCTATGGCTGGCTCAATATGGAATTGATCCAGCAGATCCACTTGGGCAACCTGGGCTTAAGGAAGGCGGCTGTTATGTCCACTCTTGGACCGCCGCTAACTGCTCATCACAATGGATTATTTGGCAATACTCATCATGCGGAATCGCTCCTAAATACGGAGTTCCCGGAAACCGTCTTGATTTAAATGTATTCCGTGGTGAGCCAAGCGCTTTCTTGGATTTAGTAAAGGGAAGTTGGTTTCCTGAAGTTGTAGATCAAATGCCAAAGAATGAAACAAGTACCTTGGTCTATAAGAATGTAAAGTTTTCAACCAGTGATAAACCGGTGACGTTAGAAGTAGATGTAACGCGTCCTGATGGAAAACCAGTTGTAACAGGAACCGTTCGTTTCTACACCAATTCCGATAATCCGATTGAACCTAAACCAGTCCAAACTGTGGTTAGATCAACAAGCGGCTCTTGGAAGTTAACAATCAAAGGCATCCCTGCTGGTACTTGGAACGGCAGGATCGGATTCTTGGATGCCACCGGCACCCATGCCGAAAGTCGATCACCAATTACGCTTTCTATTTTGCCTGGAGATCCAAACCTTCCAACACCGACTCCAAAGCCAACAGTTGCGCCGACAAAGAAGCCAACTACAGATGGATGTAGGAATCAGATAAAGAATTAGCGTGTACGAGTAAGAAGCTTATTTAGCGCTGCCCGTTCGTTCTTCAAGTTACTTGTGAATTCATTTACCGAAGCTTTCTTGGCTGCAGCATCCCAGCCCAAAATTGGTGCGATAAGTGTTGCAACGGTTGAGGCTATTGCTTCGCCACCATCACTTGCCTCAAATGCAATTCGGGTGCGACGAGATAGCACATCATCAACACTTTGTGCACCCTCGTGTGTAACCGCATACACTATCTCCGCCTTTAGGTAAGCTAATTCTGGCGTCAAAAGTTCTGCCATCTTTTTATCTACTTTTATGATTTCAAATATCTCATTTATCAGGGAGCCATACCGGTCTAAGAGATGAATGACGTTTTGTTCAGATAACCCGCTAATTTGAGCCAATTGCGCGCTCTGTTGCACCAGAGCAAAGTAACCATCCGCGCCAATTGCAGGTAATTTATCGGTGATTGACTCGGGCACTATGCGGCGCAGATCGTTAACGGCTAGATCAATAACATCCTTACCCATTACGCGATAGGTGGTGTACTTTCCGCCCGCAATACTTACAAATCCGGGCACTGGTCTATCTACAGTGTGTTCGCGCGAAAGTTTCGTTGTTGTCGATCCTGCTGCATTTGCAACCAGTGGGCGTAATCCTGCGTAAACGCCAAGAATATCGGCGGCGTCAATCTTGGGGTGTAGAACGCGATTTGCCTGATCGATGATGTATTCGACATCTTCGTTGGTGGCAACGGGGTTGGCGCGATCTGCCTTATATGGGGTATCTGTTGTACCAACTATCCATTTATCGGCCCAAGGAATAATGAAAAGCACTGAGACTGAAGTTTTTAAAATGATTCCAGCATCAGATTTAATGGCGCTCTTTGGCAGCACGATATGTGCACCTTTACTCATGGCGACTTTATATCCAGGTTTAAGCCCAAATTGCTCATGGAGCTCATCGCTCCAAACACCGGCGCACATGACCGTTACCTTGGCGCTAACCGTGATCTTCTTGCCAGAATTTAAGTCACGAACTTTTGCGCCAACAACACGCTTGCCATCTCGCACTAGTTCCTCGCACTGCACACGGGTGGCGATGATCGCCCCGTGACGAGCAGCTGTACGAGCAATAGCTAATGTGTGGCGAGCATCGTCTACTTGAGCGTCAAAGTACTTGATTGCGCCATTGATTAGGTCACTACGTAGCGACGGTGCAATTTCTGCAATTTTCTTTTCGCTTAAATGCTTATGCCAAGGAAGTGCGCGTTGAAAACCACGAAGTACATCGTACAAAGCAAGACCTGCACCAACATAAGTACGTTCGCGGTACTTTTCGTGAAGCGGATATAAAAATCCAACTGGTTTAACTAAATGTGGCGCTAGAGAAGAAACCATTAACTCGCGCTCGTGCAAAGCCTCACGAACCAACTTGAAATCATATTGCTCTAGATAACGAAGTCCACCGTGAATCAACTTACTCGACCTACTCGAAGTTCCGGCTGCAATATCCTGGTTTTCCACCAGCGCTACCTTTAATCCACGCGATGCGGCATCTAGCGCTGCACCAACACCAGTGACTCCCCCACCAATGATTAAGACATCGAAATCCTCCGAAGCGAGAGACTTGAGAGCAAAGATACGTTGCGCAGGATTTAACTGCGAATCAAACATTTATACTCCCGCCCTACCGTCTCGAATATTTTCGTAATAGGCTTAAGGATATGCCATATATAGCCAGTCTTGATCAAGGAACGAGTAGTACTCGTTGCATGATCTTTGATCATTCGGGTGCGGTTATCGCTAAAGCTCAAAAAGAACATCAACAATTCACTCCCCAATCTGGTTGGGTCGAGCACGATGCAAGTGAGATCTGGCAGAACACACAATCGGTGATCAAGGAAGCGATATCCGCTGCCGGTAAAGCGACCGGTCAGGCTCCGATCGAGATCAGCGCCATTGGCATCACCAATCAACGTGAAACCATCGTGGCCTGGGATTCGCAAACTGGCAAAGCGCTACATCGTGCAATCGTTTGGCAAGATACTCGTACCGCAGATTTCTTAGATGCGCTCAGCAAGTCCAACAAAGAACTTCTTACCACTCGTACTGGCCTTGCAATCGCACCATATTTCTCCGCGAGCAAAATCCATTGGCTGCTCAATAACGTGGAGCCAGTAAAAAAGGCTCTAGCTGCAGGAAATTTGCGGATAGGCACGATCGATTCATGGCTAACCTGGAATTTATCTGGCGGACTGCACATAACAGATGTAACAAATGCCTCACGAACCATGCTGATGAACTTGCATACCTTAGCTTGGGATAACGATCTATTAACGATATTCGGTATACCGTCCACAATATTGCCTGAGATTAAATCTTCATCGGAAATTTATGGCCAAACTAAGATTGATGGACCATTTAACGCCGAAATTCCTATCGCTGGAATTCTAGGTGATCAACATGCAGCGATGGTGGGGCAAGCCTGTTTTGAAAAAGGAAGTTCCAAGACGACCTATGGCACAGGTAACTTCGCACTTCTTAATACCGGAACCGAAATTGTTCGTTCTAAGCATGGGTTGTTGACGACAGTCTGCTTTAAATTTGGCGAAAAACCCGCGCATTATGCCCTCGAGGGTTCAGTTGCGGTAACTGGTTCGGCTATTCAATGGTTGCGCGATCAAATTGGAATAATCTCATCGGCATCTGAAATCGAGGCTCTCGCGCGTGAAGTTAAAGACTCTG
>CAZKNQ010000050.1:0-6188 GCA_964554225.1 uncultured Candidatus Planktophila sp. | reverse complement strand
CTTGCTAAGAGCGGCGATGTAAAGGCGAGCGTGGTTCAGGATGCGATAAATAAGTTTCAAATCAATGACATCAACGCTGCCGATCCGGGTAATACCGAAGGTTCTGGCTGAGGTAACACTTGATCACTCGCATCCCCATTACAGATGTCTCTCCTGCGGTTAATTTCGGAGGCGAGTTAGTTCCGGTAAAGGCGGTTGCGGGTGAAGTTATTACAGTTACTGCAACGATCTTTCGTGAGGGCCATGATGCACTTGGCGCGCACGTTTTGCTATTTGATGAAAAAGGTAAAGAAATTGCCCGCACACCAATGCGTGAAATCTGGCGCGGTGGCGATCGCTATGAAGGAACGATCACAATTCCGGCGCGCGGCGAATACAAATATGCAATTGAAGCCTTTGATGACCCCTTTGCAACATGGGAACATGACTCTGAAATCAAGATTGCAGCCGATATCGATGCCGAACTTTGCTGCAAAATTGGCCAGTTAATCTTTGAAGAAAAACTTGAAGAAGATTCTTCTGCTAAGAAGTTACTAGCTCCCGCAATAAAAGCGTTAACTGACTCTTCACTTGCGCCAGCCAACCGTTTCTCGCAGGCAACAACCACTGAAATTCGCGCTTACTTTGCCGCAAATCCTTTGCGCCGTTTAGTAAGTCTCTCTGAGTTAATTCCTGTTCGTGCAGATCGCGATCGCGCACTTGTTGGTGCTTGGTATGAATTCTTTCCTCGAAGCGAAGGTGCCGTTGTAGATGCACACGGACGAATAACGAGTGGAAACTTTGCAACTGCGGCGAAGCGAATTCCAGCCGTTGCCGCGATGGGTTTTGATGTTCTCTACCTGCCACCGATTCATCCGATCGGTACCGCACATCGCAAGGGGCGCAACAACACATTAACTCCAAGTGATACCGATCCAGGCGTTCCTTGGGCGATCGGAAACGTGGAAGGTGGCCACGATGCCATTAATCCAGCCCTTGGAACTATGGCTGATTTTGAAACCTTTGTATCAATTGCCAAGAAAAACAATATAGAAATTGCTTTGGATCTAGCACTACAAGCATCGCCTGATCATCCTTGGGTTAAATCAAATCCTCAGTGGTTCACAACGCGCCCTGATGGAACCATCGCATATGCCGAGAATCCCCCAAAGAAATATCAAGATATCTACCCTATAAATTTTGATAACGATTACGCTGGAATTCTCGCGGAAGTTCTACGCATTATCCGTTTGTGGGTTTCTAAGGGCGTAACCATTTTCCGCGTTGATAACCCACACACTAAGCCAGTTCACTTTTGGCAAGAGGTTATGACCGTAATTCACAAGGAGAGCCCAGATGTTGTATTTCTAGCTGAAGCATTCACCAAACCAGCGATGATGCATGCCCTTGGTAAAGCCGGTTTCCATCAGTCATATACCTATTTCACTTGGCGCACTAGCAAGGCCGAACTTATGGAATATGGCCGCGAGGTTTCGCAAGAGACTAGTGCATTTTTTAGACCAAACTTCTGGGTAAATACTCCAGATATTTTGCCTTTCCATTTGCAATCTGGAAACCCTGCGATGTTTGCACTTCGCGCAGTACTGGCAGCAACACTTACTCCATCCTGGGGAATGTATGCCGGCTATGAACTCTATGAACACCGCCGCTTCAAGGAAGGTGGCGAAGAGTATTTAGATTCCGAGAAGTATGAGATAAAGATTCGCGATTGGGATGGCGCGGCTAAAAAAGGCATAACTCTTGCCCCATTTATCACTCAGTTAAACAAAATTCGCCGCGCGCATCCGGCGCTCTTGCAACTTCGCAATCTTCGTTTTCATCACACCGATTCTGATGCAGTCATCGCTTACTCCAAGCGCACTGGTGATGATTTAATTTTAGTTGTCGTAAACCTTGATCCAACATATGCCCAAGAAACCACAGTTCATTGGGATATGAAGGCTCTTGGGATTGCGCCACATTCATTCGAGGTCAAAGACTTATTGGATAACCAGAGCTTTACATGGAGCCCAGATACCTTTATCCGCCTTGATCCATCAAGACCAACTGGCAAAGTTGCACACATTTGCTCAGTAAGGCTCTAACCTCAGATCATGTCTTTCTTACAGAAATTCTTTAATTTCAAAGGCGCAAGTCAAAGTAAAAAGGCAGAAGAAGAGATCTACATAGCACCTGCCACATTTCTAAATCCAAATTCAACTTTAGGTGAGCTAGATTTTCACTTACTTGCTGAAGGTCGTCATGAGAAATTGTGGGAAGTCCTTGGTGCACATGTGCGGCGCGATCAAAATGGTGAACTTTTGGGTACCGCGTTCACAGTTTGGGCGCCTAATGCTCGCGCAGTCAGTTTGATAAGCGATTTTAATTACTGGGATAAGAACACTCATCCGATGATCCGCTTGGGTTCATCTGGTATCTGGGAGATATTTATTGCAGATATCGGCGCAGGCGTTAAATACAAGTATGCCATCTGTGGCATTGACGGTCGTTGGGTAGATCATGCTGATCCACTTGCGCGCCAGACTGAGACTCCCCCACACACCGCATCGATTGTTAACGAATCAAATTATCAATGGCAAGATTCAAAATGGATTTCTGAACGTTCTAAATTCGAACCTTGGCGCAGCCCTGTTGCCGTCTACGAAGTTCACCTAGGCTCTTGGAAGTTAGGGCTTTCTTATCGTGAACTTGCAACTGAACTAGTCAACTACGTCACCGAACAAGGATTTACCCACGTCGAGTTCTTGCCAGTTACCGAGCATCCTTACGGGCCATCTTGGGGTTACCAAGTAACTTCTTTCTTTGCGCCAACTTCGCGCTTTGGATCCCCCGATGAATTTAGATTCTTAGTTGATGCTCTGCATACTGCAGGAATTGGTGTAATCCTGGATTGGGTTCCTGCGCACTTCCCCAAAGATGAATGGGCGCTAGCCAAGTTTGATGGCACAGCCCTTTATGAACACGCCGATCCACGTTTAGGTGAACACCCAGACTGGGGCACTCTGATCTTTAACTTCGGTCGCAATGAAGTACGCAATTTCTTAGTTGCTAGCGCGCTTTATTGGCTTACCGAATTCCATATAGATGGTTTACGTGTAGATGCCGTAGCTTCAATGCTCTACCTGGATTATTCCCGTAAAGAAGGCGAATGGCTCCCAAATAAATTTGGGGGACGTGAAAACCTTGAAGCAGTTCAGCTTTTGCAGGAAGCAACATCGACGGCATATAAAACACACCCGGGCATCATGATGATCGCTGAAGAATCGACTGCATGGCCTGGTGTTACTCGCGATACATCTTCTAACGGTCTCGGCTTTGGATTTAAGTGGAATATGGGTTGGATGCACGACACATTGGAATATCTACAACATGATCCAATTCATCGTGTCTATCACCATAACGAGATTACATTCTCAATTCTCTACGCCTGGTCTGAAAACTTTATGCTTCCACTTTCACACGATGAGGTGGTGCACGGTAAGGGCCAATTAGTAAATAAGTTTCCGGGCGATCGATGGCAGAAGTTAGCAACGCTTCGTGCGCTCTATGGATTTATGTGGGCCCACCCGGGAAAGAAGTTGCTCTTCATGGGATCTGAATTTGCACAGAATGATGAGTGGAGTGAGAGCGCAGGTCTGCAATGGTATTTAACTGAATTTGCTGAACATAACGGTGTACAGAAAGTTATTGCCGATTTAAATACCATCTATAAATCGCAGTCTGCTCTATGGCAGAAAGATACAAGCCCAGAAGGTTTCTCCTGGTTAGTTGGCGATGATGGCGCAAGCAATGTCCTGGCGTTTACTCGCTGGTCTGATGATGGAAAGCCCCTGGTTTGTATAACTAACTTCTCGCCAGTTCCGCATGAGAACTACCAACTGCCGCTGCCAACAGCAGGGGTTTGGAGAGAGATTCTAAATACCGATGCCGTTACTTATGGCGGTAGTGGAATCGCGAATGACTCGTTTGCCGTTGATGTTGATACAGATTTAAAGCGTACTTTCCGAGTCCCACCACTTTCTACAGTCTGGCTCGAGCGCGTTTAAACTGGTTTTACTGCTCGTGCAAAGAACGCTGTAGACATCAACATGAGAGCCGGAATGGTTAAGGCTATTGCTAGCGAGCCGGTGAATTGCGCAGTCCATGCAATTGCAGCTTTTAGGATAAAGACTGCGATCATGTTAACTACGCCAATCTGGCCAACAACCACAGCGCTGGGTAGCGGAGAACGCTGATTGCCAGCGGTGTAGAAAGATGGCGCCATAAGCGATGAGCCCATTCCTGCAAAGGTAAAGGCGATACATGTTGTTACAAAAGCAAGCGTCTTATGTTCAGCGGGAATTTGTACTGTAATAGTTAGAAAGGTTAAAAACCCCCCACCCCCGACTAGCGCAAATAGGCGGATAGTTTGGTCAATTTCAAAACGTTTTGCGATTTTTCCTGCGTTTAGCCTTCCAATAATCATCGCAGTCATAAATAAGACATAAGGAAGCGCTGCCTGACCAGAACTAACACCAATCCGCTCTTTCGCAAAGATTGCCGACCAGTCACCTGTGGCAAACTCTAGAAATACAGCGCAAAGCAAACCGCCACTAACCAACCAATCAACTCTAAAAGAAGTGATTAAAGTTCGAAGAGGAAGGTGTTCTGCTTCATCTTCATTTGGTTTCATCAAAACTGGTGTTAAGCGAATAATCATTGCAGTTAGCGACAGGGTAACAAATACAGCTAATCCACCTACATGCCATGTGATCGGAATATGATCAACGACTAAACCTGAAATAATTGCTGTTGTTAGCGTTCCTAGCGCCCACATGCCGTGAAGGCGCGCGATAGTTAAACCGTAAACACGTTCCATTGCATTAAATGATTGGGCATTTATAGAAATGTGATAAGCCGATGTTGCCCATCCAATGGCAACGTTACAGATTAAGAAAACTCCAGAAGATTCAGTGCGAACGATAAAGAAATATGCCAGCCCCATAATCCAGATATTGGTCAAAATCACGCGCTTTACGCCGAATTTATGAACCATATGGCCAGTTAAGAAGAGGCTGGCTACAGCGCCGAAGGAGCCAGTACTAATTAGCGTGCCAAATTGACCGTTACTTAATCCAAGATTGGCCTTTACTTCTGGGAAGCGCGGAATCCAAGACATAATCAATACGGCATAAACGCCAAAGAGGGCTTGTAATAGCCTAAATTCGGTACTTGATTTAACAGTTTTCATTAGAAAAGGGCGTTCGCTAGAGCAGCACGCGCCTTAATGACTCTTGGATCTGCAGGATCTACTAGCGCAAAGAGTTCAATTAAGCGATCCTTCACTATTTTTTTCTCTGCGCCATCATAGAGTGGGATCAAACGTAGCAATCGCGCAAAAGCTGGCTCTAGATATCCGCTAACGATTTCGATATCTGCACATTGCAATTGAATGGCGATCTCATCTGGTCGAGCCGAAGCCTCCTGCATTACTTTGGCGCCATCAATTCCATCCGTGCGCGCCATCAACTGCGTCTGCGCAAGGCCGAGAATCGCAAAGTTATCGTTTGGCTTGCGCGCTAGTAACTTCCTATATGCCGCTTCTGCTTTCGCGTAATCACCAGCATCAAGCGCCGCGATTGCCTCTTCCTCTTCAGGTTCAATCTTTTCAGCAGGCGCACCACCTACACCTTGCTCGGCGGCCAACGCCAAAACTTTATCGATCACCATGCGGATCTGCGCCTCTGGATACGGCTGTTCAAAGAGCGGGACCATCTGTTCATTGATAATTGCGACTGCGAAAGGAACTGCGCGAGTTTGCAAAGCCTGTGCAACTTGTGGTTGAGCATCAACGTCAACTCGACCAAGTACCCAACTACCTTGATCTGCTAGGGCTAACTTTCCGAGAATCGCTACGACTTCTTGTGATTCAGGTGAACGTGGCGACCAACAAATAAGCACAACTGGCTTGGTCTTGGAGAGTGCAAGAAATTCATTAGTTAAATTCTCAGGGGTAATCTCAATGCCTGGCATTGGGCCGGCAGCCTCTGGCTTTGGTTTGCCGAGAGAACTTAGATCCACTGCTCGCCCAAAGTTAGGAGGAAGCGTCATACTTGCGCCTCCGCTTCTACTCCAGAATCACGACGAAATGGCAGTACATCTTCAATATATGACTGCGCAGCAAAGGTTAGCCCAACATCGTGGCCTTC
>CAZKNQ010000049.1:0-6338 GCA_964554225.1 uncultured Candidatus Planktophila sp. | reverse complement strand
AAACCATTTCAGGTATGACGGGTACTGCGATGACCGAAGCCTCCGAATTTCAGCAGATTTACAAACTTGGTGTAGTTCCAATTCCTACTAATCGCCCAATGCAACGTATCGATCAGGCTGACCTAGTTTATAAGACCGAACTCTGAAAATTTATGGCGGTTACCCAAGATATCGTCGAGCGCCATCGCAAGGGTCAACCAGTTCTTGTTGGTACCGTCTCAGTTGAAAAATCTGAGGAACTTTCTGCACTGCTTAAGAAATCTGGAGTTCCTCACGAAGTGCTAAATGCCAAGCATCACGAACGTGAAGCATCTATTATCGCGCGCGCCGGTGTTAGTGGCGCTGTAACCGTTGCAACAAATATGGCTGGTCGTGGTACAGACATAATGCTCGGTGGTAATCCAGAATTTATGGCTGATTTCGAACTACAACGACGTGGGCTATCACCAGTTGATAACCCAGTTGAATACGAAGCAGCATGGCCGGCAGAGATCGCCAAGCAGAAGGCGGCAGTTGCTAAGGATCACGAATCTGTAGTTGCACTCGGTGGCCTTTATGTTCTTGGCACCGAACGCCACGAATCTCGTCGTATAGATAACCAGTTACGAGGACGTTCTGGACGCCAAGGTGATCCAGGTGAATCACGCTTCTATCTTTCACTACAAGATGAGTTAATGCGCCGCTTCAATTCAGCGCTAGTCGAGCGATTCTTATCTGCAGCGGGCCTTCCCGATAACGAACCAATCGAATCAAAGATGGTAAGTAATGCGATTCGCTCTGCCCAGACTCAAGTAGAAGCACAGAACTTTGAGATCCGTAAAAATGTTTTGAAATATGACGATGTGATGAATCGCCAACGCGAAGTCATTTATGGTGAGCGACGCCTTGTACTAGAAGGCGAAGACATTTCTACGCAGGTACAAACTTTCTTGGCAGATACTCTGGTTGCTTACGTAAATGCTGAAACTGCCGAAGGCTACGGTGAAGACTGGGATCTAGATCGCCTCTGGAACGCGCTAAAACTTGTCTATCCAATTGGCTTTACCGTGGACGAGCTCATCGCAAAAATTGGCTCACGCGCGGCGCTCGATGTTGATTACCTGACTGACCAAATCTTGGAAGATGCAACAGCAGCTTATGAAAAACGCCAACAAGAACTAGGCGAAGGCGTCATGCGCGAATTAGAGCGCAAGGTATTGCTCTCAGTTCTAGATCGTAAGTGGCGTGAACACCTTTACGAGATGGATTATCTGCAAGAAGGAATCGGGCTGCGCGCAATGGCGCAACGTGATCCACTCGTGGAATACCAACGTGAAGGTTACGAACTCTTTGCGGCGATGATGGATGGAATTAAAGAAGAGCTAGCCAGCTTGGTCTTTAACGTAGAAGTATCTGTCCAAGGCGATGGCTCTGAAGTTGTTGCAGCAGGTATCACTGAGAAACCAGCCGACTTAGGTGCTCTGCAGTACACAGCAGCCGACGAATCTGGGGTATCAACAAAGGGTGAAATTTCCCGTAATGCGCAATGTCCTTGCGGTTCCGGTAAGAAATTTAAACGTTGCCACGGCGCTGCTTAAATTAGACGCAGCTCCGTACATAACCAACGTTTATCGACGCCTTCAAATCGGATTACCATCGCACGTAGGCGATCTCCATATCTAACCGTGATTGTTGATTCGCAAATGCCATCTAAAGGCTGGCTCTGATGGATCGTTCTAATTCTCCCAATCTCTTTCTGACTTCCCACCTGCTTTAGTAACTGCATATAAATATGGCGATGACAGCGTGATATCAATTGTGCAGGTTGCCGACGTCCTGCCCAGATTTCTACAACGCTGACGGCAAACTTCATCGTCCAAGTATGTAACTCAGGCAATTCACTTGCCGATGTAGGAACCGGTTCAAAACCCGGTTCATACTCTTCACCAAAATTAGTCGGAATTAAATAAAGTTTGGCACTTTGTTGGGGAAGTGGTTCAAATTTCTTTTTATTTGCAATCTCTGAAAGTGAATAAAGATCTAACTGTGGATGAGTCCAGAGCGATGGATCCTCAGAACTGGAAACTAGGCGTAATTCTCTCTTTACTTCTACGTAATCTCTTTGAGTGGTCATGGCGCAGGGTCTCTAGCGATAACCAAACCTTCATCATCCTAAGGTGCTATTTCTTCTCATTCGAAAGTATTACTGTGGAAAAGCGATCGATCTGCTTGAGCAGATGGCATTTAGTACCCCACTATGAATACAGAGAAGAAAGCAGCACAAACTCGATTTATTGTTGCGGTCTCACTATTTGCCGCAGCGTTGATTTCGGCTCTTGCACTGACTGCCCTTGGTAACAGAACAGAGAGTTATTGGGTAGCGAAAAATTCACTGGCACCCGGTATTGAAATATCGCGAGATCAAATTTCCCTCGTAAAGGTCGCGTTAGGGGAGAGCTCCTCGCGATACTTCTCAAGTAGCACACCGCTAGAAGGTAGTTTTATAACCAGGGCGCTGAGCGCCGGCGAATTAATTTCTATTGATGATGTTAGTGACCTTGCGCCAACGCAACGCACGCAGCAGGTGCCGATAGCAGTTCGCAGTACCGACTTACCTATCGATATCTCAATCGGTGAGGCTATCAATATCTATTGGGTACCTGAGTCCGCGATGGGCGGAGTTCAAATTGGCGTTCCAGAAGTTGTTGTCAAGAACGCCTACCTAAGATCTATCGATAGAAAATCTGCCAACTTTTCATCTGATATCGCCTTAACAATCTCTTTAATTGATTCGCAAATCATTAACCTGCTTGATGCCACCGTTAGTGGACGCCTGGTAATCGTTCGCGCACTGGGGTAAGAATGGATCTTTTAGAAGTTCCAACTGTTATAACCGCCATTTCAGATCCCGAATTTGAGAGTTTGGTATCGCGAGCGTTATTTAGCCAAGGATGGAATGTAATTGCTCGAGCAATGGATCTTCCAGAACTGCAGAGGGCGGTATCAGCCAATTCGGGGAAAAAACTGCTACTTATTTTTTCCACCGATTTACCTGGCGCTAGCGCTGCTGAGATTGAGAAATTGGCAGCCCCGAGCATTTCACTTTTTGGTTTTGCTGATCAATCCGGAAATGATCGTGGCTTCTCTAAGATATTCAATCGACCAAATTCGCCAGAGAATTTGATTCTCATAATTTTAGAAAATATCAGATCTTCGGGTATTCGCACACCCTTAATCCATACAGCCACCAAATTAAGCGCAAAGGTGATTGCAGTTGGGGGAGTCGGACATGCAACAGCGAATACAACAATCGCAATAAATCTTGCGCAAGAGAGCGCCCTGTTGAGTATAAAGACTCTATTGATTGAAGCTAACTTTCAAGCGCCAGCGATCTCATCACTTTTAGATCTGCGAAAGCTATCCACCGAGGCCAGGTGGCGTGATTTCTCCGAAAACTTATCGATTATGGAGTTTACGCAAGAGAACATCAATGAATTTGAGCCGCGGATAATTGCTGCTGGCGAATTCTTTGATCAGATCATTATTGATCTCGGCTCAGTCGCATTCTTGGCGACCGAACTATCCGATAGACGTTGGAGTTCAGCGGTGAAAATCTGGGCAGCGCGCAGCGCAGATAAATTCGTACTCACTACCACTTCAAGTTTTCTGGCCCAAAAGCGCTGTGATGAATTCATGCAGAGCTTCACAAAAATCTCTACCTCCGCCGTTATTCATCTAGTTAATACCTGCTCAGCAAATAAACGCAGCGCGGAACTGAGCTCCTCACGTAAATTACCGCTCAGGTCTGCAGTGCTGTGGACCCTTCCGTGGGATATGAAATCTTGTCATTTAGCAATCGAAGATCGAACAACGCTGCAGCAAGCCGCTGAGAGGGGAGCGCTTCGTAAAGAGATTGCCAAGATGGCACAGGCAATCAGCGATTTTTCTTCAAAGTAAGACACTTCTCAAATCTCTTATACCCTTAGCGCTATGCGTGGGTATCTTCCAGTAACAGTCGAAGAAATTGCCGCATTCCAAGGAACACTTACTATGGAGTGCGGACCTTTATATGCCCCAACAATTAAATTTCTAACTGCAAATAGCGATATGGATGAAGAAGAAGGCGAATTCATTCTCTCAATGCTTGCAGCAGATGAAGCGCTAGAGATGCGTACAGATCTGGCAAATCCAGGTTTTATTTTAGCTCTTGAGATTAGTGATTCCGAGATTGCTGAATATGGCGAGAATTTCGTAATTCTTAAAGAGGAGGCCAAATGGGAGAGCGTGCAATGCGCCTTCTTAGTTTCCTCAGATGGTGAAGAACTAACCTGGTTTGCTACCCAAGAGATAAAAACCGCCCTTCAAGAATGGTTACAGGGTTAGTTCACCATGCCTAAATTAGAAGAGTTTTTAAGAGATCGCAGTCCGCTAGATGCCAAACAGATTAGACGAATTCGCGAGTTAACTGCCGATTGGCAACTTCTTGCCGACCTTTCCTTTGCTGATCTAATTTTATGGGTTCCTCTTCGCAAAGATTTTAAATCTTGGCCTTCTGGTTATGTTGCCGTTGCTCATATTCGACCCACAACTGCTGCAACCGTTTTTAACCAAGATGTGATCGGCGATGAAATCGCTTGGGGTTCACGTCCGCGAATCGATCAGGCGCTATCAGAGGCTGAAATTATTCGTGATGCACAACCAGAAAAGTTTGGTGAGATATTTATTAAAGAAGAAACCATTCCGGTAATTTTAGATGAGCAAGTAATTGCGGTAATTTCGCGCCACCGCAACGCCGAACTAATGCGCCAACCAAGCCGCCTTGAACTCAATTATCGCGAAGTTGCCCATAACGTTTATCGCATGGTGTCTGAAGGAACTTTTCCCTACACCGAACACAGCGAACTTTTTGACCCAGCAGTACGTGTGGGCGATGGTTTGATACGACTAGATATCAATGGCGTAATTATCTACGCCAGCCCGAACGCAAAATCGGCCTTTAGTCGCATGGGTTGGACTGGCGAACTCGAAGGCAACAATCTCGGACAAGCAGCCCGTAGCGTTTCTGTTTTAAAGTTTGAAGCACAAGAAGAGGCAATTGAAGTGGGTTTAAGCGGTAAAGCGCTAAGAAGAGTAGAGATTGAAAACGCCGGAGGAACAGTTGATCTATTGGCGCTTCCGTTACTTGCCGGCGGTGATCGAATCGGTGCCATAGTGCTTTTGCAGAACGTTACAGAACTACGTCGTCGTGAACGTGAACTTGTGACTAAAGATGCAACCATCCGCGAGATCCATCATCGCGTTAAGAATAATTTACAGACTGTATCTGCCCTATTGCGATTACAGTCGCGGCGCATCGAAGACCCTGCCGCAAGTGCTGCTTTAAACGAGGCCGTTCGTCGCATCGCATCAATCGCTCTCGTGCACGAAACACTTTCTAGCAGCGCCGAAGCATCTGTTGCTTTCGATGATGTCCTAGATCGACTTGTAGCCCATGCTTTAGATCTAAGTCCGCGAATGGGGCAACTGAAAATAGCGCGGAAAGGTGAACTTGGCGCTTTAGATCCACGAATCGCAACACCACTATCTTTAGTGGTGACTGAATTAATTCATAATGCTCTCGAACATGGCCTAGCAGAATCAGGAAATCTTTTGACGATAACCGTTACCCGCAGCGAAAGTGGGGCTGAGATAACTATCTTTGATGATGGTGTCGGTCTACCAGAGGGATTTTCACTAGCTGAATCTTCAAACCTTGGTTTACAAATAGTTCGTACTTTGACCGAAAATGAGTTACGCGGAAATATCGATCTGATTCGAACATCTTCGGGAACTGAGGCGCGGTTAACTTTTCCGATCTAACATGATTTGAAACTAAATGGGTTTAAAACTAGATGGAGTTGTTCTGCTCCATCATGCGCGCACGATTTCTTGCTGCACGGCGTTTTAGTGCACGGCGCTCATCTTCAGAGAGACCGCCCCAAACGCCAGCATCTTGTCCACTCTCCAGCGCCCAGGCCAAACAAGCATCTTTGACGATGCAGCGGTTACAGACTTTCTTTGCTTCTTCGATCTGAGTTAGGGCCGGACCGGTATTGCCCACAGGAAAGAAGAGCTCTGGATCTTCATCGCGGCATGCCGATTGATGTCGCCAATCCATGAGGCATCTCCTTCTGATAAGCGCAGTGAAAAGTAAAACGCAATAAGTGAAAATTCTTCTCGCGTAAGTGGGTAATTCTCCCTGTTACTAGGTTGATAAACAAGGATGAATGGAGAGAGATTTGGTCAATTGAGGTGATTTAGGTCGCGTGCCCCCGACAGGATTCGAACCTGTGCACCCGCCTCCGGAGGGCGGTGCTCTA
>CAZKNQ010000048.1:1475-6399 GCA_964554225.1 uncultured Candidatus Planktophila sp. | reverse complement strand
GCGTAAACGTGTGCGCCTTGGGCTTTGGCGATCATGATCGCGCTAAGGCCAACGCCGCCGCATCCGTAGATAACAACTTTTTCATTTGCTTTAACTTGTGCGCGTTTGATGAGTCCGCGGTAAGAAGTTGCAAAGCGACAGCCGAGCGCTGCGGCAGTTGCAAAGGAAACGTTTTCGGGAATGGTTACTAAGTTGAAATCGGCGTTGTTGATCTCGACGTATTCGGCAAATGAACCGAAGCCGGTAAAGCCGGGTTGTGTTTGCGTTGGGCAAACCTGAGCATCACCGCTTGTGCAGTATTGGCATTTGCCGCAGCCGCAGACAAAAGGAACGGTGACGCGATCTCCAACTTTAAATTTGGTAACTGCGCTGCCAATTTCAGAGATAACACCGGCAAGTTCGTGGCCCGGAACATGTGGCAAGACGATGTCCGAATCGTGTCCCATCCAGGCATGCCAATCGCTGCGGCATAAACCAGTTGCTTCTACTTTAATTACGACGCCATCGTTTGTTGCAGTTGGGACCGGGAGATCTTTGATTTCAAGTGGCCCCTTGAATTGCGTGAAGTAGATAGCGTTCATGCGCCTACTTTAATGGTTAATACCTCTCCGGCGACTATGGCTGCCAGTATTTTTGATGAGACTGAGATATCAGAAATATTGGATTTGTAGCTTTTAAAGATTTTCCAACTCTTTGCCTGATTCGTTGAGCGCAAGATCTGATTTTTTGATGCGATGTAGATATCTTTGCCGAGGCTCTCCACAGCGGTTATTTCTGATTTGAAAGGTACCGCAGTGGAATTCGCAAATGAGTTACTCGTTTTAAATAGCTTGCCCTTTTCAATTGCCAGTGCGCCGCCCTGCGTTCCAGGTAAAATTGCGATATCTGTAAATTTCATTTCACCGATTTGTTTCCAACTTTTACCTAAATTGTTGGAATACATCAGCGAACCATCAGTGGCATTACCACCGTAAATTTGCGAGCCAGAAACCTCAAGGAAGTGGAAGTCAACTTTTCCAAGTAGTGAAACTGACTTCCAAGTCTTACCACCATCGCTAGAGCGCAATAGCCCTAGAGGATTAGGGAGCTTTGAATTAGCACTCGGGTGCCCACTTGCAAATAGCGTTGTGCCGTTAGCATCCAAGCCCATAATGTCGAAGGGATCCTTGCCGATTGGCTGCATATTATTTTGAGCTTCGTATTCAAATAAGCCTTCATGTGTGCCCATCAAGATTGTTTTTCCGAATGCTTTGATTCCGTGGATATGCGAGACAGAATCAAAGGTAGCGGCACTTGATGGTGAGGCTTGGGTAAGCAAAAACGCTATCCCTGTTGCTATAACTTTTATTCGCAGCATTTAAACTCTTCCTGCGTAAGGCATCATGCCTTCAACGCTGTATATATTGGAATAACGAAGGCCAGTTTTAGTGGACCTGGCCTCCCACATCATCCCGTTTCCGGCATAGATGCTCATGTGGTGAATCGTGCTCTGCGTTCCCTTATATGAGTAAAAAATTAAATCGCCAGGTTGCATCTCTGCAATAGGAATCTGCTTTGTGTAGGTGTAGTAAAGGCTCGAGTTCAAGCGATCCCAAATCGGCCAACCTAGGCCTACTGATTTAAAGGCGGCATAAACCAAGCCAGAACAGTCGAAGGAATTTGGTCCTTCGCTACCCCAGATATATGGCTTTCCTGCAAGCACTTGTTTTTTAGCAAATTCAACTACCTTTAAACGTTGTTCTTCGGTAGTCCTTATTTTGGAGACGCCAGTGGGCCCTCCGCCTTTCCAAACTTTTGATTGAGTTTTAGTTTTAGTCGCTTCGTTAGCGCGCGCTTCTTCCAGGATAGCCAACTGTCGCTTCTGTTCCAAAGTAATGCGAACTTTTTTCGCTGAGGCTAGATCGCGCTGTAACTTGTCTTGAACGGCCTGTAATTTATCAACTTCTTTTTGCTGCTCGATACGCGCGTCATCAGCTTCTTTCTTAGCTGCAGCAACTCGTACCGTTACAGCAGCTTGATTAGCTTTAGCAACTTCTGCCTTGATTTTCGCTGATTCTGCAACATCTTCAGCAACTTTAAAACGTCTCAGGGCAGTTTTATTTCCCTCACCTAAATTATCTAAAGTTGATAATCGATCAATTACATCTTGTGGACCATTGGAACTGAGAATAGATTCGAGATCTGTTAAGCCACCACCGGAGATATAGGCATTCATCGCCAACTTGCCGATCTCACGATGGGTACCAGCAACAGCTGCAACCGCTACTTCATAAGATGCCTGTGCCTGCTGTGATTGATTCACGGCGACAGCGAGATCGGCCCTAGCGCGCTTGTATTTTGCATCCGCGGCGTTAGCTAATTGAACGAGCGCCTTTAAATTTCCACGTGCCTTCGCCAACTTTTTAAATGCTTCATCTGCGATCCTCTTCTTGGCAAGTTCTGCTTTCTTTGCAGCTTCAATCTGCGCCAAGGTCGGCTTATGGTTAGTGGCCAAAATTGGAGCCGTGACAGTGCTCGAGAATGTGAATGCCGCAATTAAGGTGAGGAGTGCAAAGCGTTTGGATAACTTCATAGCCGCCTTGCACCAACAAATGGCTTTGATCCAAAGCGTTTAGTTAACTTCACAACTTCAACGCGCTTACCAGGACGTGGCGCCTGCACCATCTTGCCACCTCCCATGTAGAGCGAGACATGGCTGATTGGCTTGCCAAAAAAGAGCAAATCTCCCGGCTTAAGAGAGTTATATGAAACTGGTTTGCCATATCTGACTTGAATGCGTGAAGAGTGAGGCAGCGAAACTCCCGCCATTTGATATGCCCGCATGGTTAAACCGCTGCAATCCCAACGAGTTGGACCTGCGGCAGCCCATACATAAATATCACCAATTTGCTTAAGTGCATATTTAAGAGCAATTGAACCGCGAGAATTATCTCCGGCATAACTTGCTGCATATTTCTTAGAGTCATTGAGAATCTTATTTTCTCGTGCCGCCTCTTCAAGAGCTAAACGTTCTCTATCTTCTTTCTTTAAGGACTTTAAGATCTTTTCAGCTTTTGCCAAAGCCGCTTTTGCAGAGGCCACCTCTCTTGTAAGCCTCACCTTTTCTTGTTTTAAGAGCGCGGTTTTATCTGAAACAACATAGCGCGATGCCTCAACCTTCTGCTTATTTCTCGTAAACTCTTTCAGTTCTCTTGAATAACCGCGGGTGATTATGTCTAAGACTGAAGCATCGGATAAATATTGCGTAGGATCTGCTGAAAACATCAAATCAACGGTTTTACCAAAGCCATGTCCTTGAAAATTTGCGATCGCTATTCGCGCCAGAATCTCACTGGAGGCATCTAACTTCTCTTTTAGAACAGCTTCCTTGGCTACGAGCGCAGTGCTTTCTTTCTCAAGCTGCTTAATTCTAATACTTGCCTCGTTTGCAGACTCATATTTTTCTGCAGCAAGAGTCCTAAGCCGATCAACATCTCGTTGGGCAGAGGCTACCGAAGGAGCAGCCAACGCCACGGGTGATGAAATGAGAGACGATAGGAATAAGGCCAGGAAAAGAATTAGGCGCATCATAAGCAAGTCGCCCTAAGCGATTTTTACCAATAGCTTCTTCATGGAAGCAATTTCGGCTTTCTGGACCCGCACTATTTCTTTTGCCAGTTTTTTCGCTTCAGCGTTTTTCGTTGATTTCAATAGTTCTACCATTTTAAGGGCTCCCTGATGGTGCTCAATCATGGCGCTTAAGAATGCTTCGTCGAACTTGGCTCCTTTTAGACTACTTAAGGCCTTCATCTGCTTTTCTGAAATCATGCCGTTCATATCCATGTGATGACCCATCGTTGCTGGTGATTTAGTGGCAGTTAGCCAGTACTTCATCTGAGCGATTTCTTTACCTTGGGCAGAGGAAATAGCCTTGGCAAGAGCGCTAATTTCTTTATTAGAACTATTTTTCAGAGCATATTTCGACATATCTATCGCTTGTTGGTGATGGGGAATCATCATTTGAGCAAACATGATGTCATTGCTATTTAGATTGCTGAGCGTCTTACCGTGAGAGCTTGCGACTGCTGGGCTTGTAGGTGAAAATGAGACTACAAACAAGAGTGCAACAATAATTTTTTTAAACATAAATGATCCTTTTCTCGTTAGTTAAATAGGCAACTGCTTAACGAGAAAGGATTAGATGCGGATGACTCCTAATTGAGAAAGTGAAAGTGCGTATTTGAGATTGGGTGGGCGTTGTATAACGCTGCCTAACAGGAGTATCTGACTCTTAACACGAAGAAGAGCACCGCTGCTTTTCTTAAGCAGGTATTTGCGACTTACAAGGAGAACTACGAAGAAGGCTGCTGTGCATACATTTGCGATAAGTGAATTTCCACCTACGATGCTGCCACTCGATTGCTCCGCAACCTGATGATGTCCCGTTGCACTTGCCTGGGTTACCTGATCTGAATGACAGGCATGGACCACAACAAATCCGGCTGAAAAGATCGCCAATGTCAAAGCCATGGCGCCGCTGTACTTGGCGGCTAAGGATTTGAAGGCGAACATGAAGTAAAAGGTACCAACCCGACCTTAAATTTTCTCGTTAACGTGGGGTTTCAGCGCTCATTCTCACGCTGAGTTCGTAGCCCCAGACGTCGAAGTCATCAAGGTCTACCTTTTTGTAGCCGCGGGCTTCGAGTGCAGAAACGGCGTGGGCGCGATGTTCGATTGAGTGGTGTACTGCTTGAGTAATGATTGTCGAACGCATCCAATGGAAAGTTTGGCCATCGCGGTGTACTTCGATGGATTGATCTTCGAGGTCAACGAGTTTCAATAAGCGGGCGTCATTGGTGGCCAATACTTTTGCGATCTCGCGCAATTCGGCCATGTTCTTTGGTTGTTCTAGAACTTCGCTCGCTTTGCCTTCAAGGCGCGATGC
>CAZKNQ010000048.1:0-1375 GCA_964554225.1 uncultured Candidatus Planktophila sp. | reverse complement strand
CCATGTTCTTTGGTTGTTCTAGAACTTCGCTCGCTTTGCCTTCAAGGCGCGATGCGTAACCGCCGGCGGAGGATGCGATGTGGCGCAGGATTTCGCGAACGGTGAATTCCGGGTCGGTTGCATATGCATCAAGTGCTTCATCGGGAAGTTCTGCGATTAGCTTGTAAATCTCTTGGTTGGCCCAAGCCATATGTTCAAGTGCGCGCTGAAGTGAGATTGTCATGTCTGAATACTAAGAGTTAAGTAACTGCGCGGGAAGTTACGGTCCGTTAGAAAATACTAATGGCCACGCTTAACTACGGCGTGGCCATTAGGTGTGCGTACCGCTGAGGGGACTTGAACCCCTACACTTCCCTTAGTTATGGGGATGCTCTATCCATTGAGCTACAGCGGTACGCAGGACGGAACCTAAGTCAGTAGAACTTTGCTGACTTAGGTTTTTTATTTTGCTGTGGATAAATTTCAGACCAAACCTTTAGACTGTCAGTGGTTGGTGGGATGCTCTTTTTATCGGGCTACAGCGGTAAAGGATGGAATCAAGTGATGGGCTTTATCGCTAAATGGAAAGCTAAGCGCGCGTATAAAGGCGCGATGGAAGTTTATGATGCCGAGTTAACTGATTGGCAGAGCGATATTGAAATCTTTCAAAAGGCACGCGACGCATTTGTACTCGCTGCAAAAGGTGAAGATGTTGTAAGCAACCAAACAATTCAAAAGCCAGGTGAAATTGTGCTCTGGACTGCAAAAGGTCAATTCCACGAAGCAGGTCGTGGCGCCGGAAGTTTTCAAGGTTCTAGCCAAGGGTTAAGCATTCCGGTGGTTGCGGGAATTCGTTATCGCGTTGGTGCAACGCGCGGTACATATGTTTCAGGTGATCCGATTCAGAAATATGCTGAAGTCGGCGATGTGCTGCTAACAACTCAGCGAGTTTTATTCAATGGAATGTTTAACACGAAAGAGTGGGCCTTCTCAAAGTGGAACGGTGCTGCGGCTTCTAGCGATGAAACTGATTACATCTTCCACGTCAGCAATCGTCAGAAAACTTCAGGGGTTTTATTTGGCGCCCGCGATGGCCGCGAATTTAATCGTTTCTTATCCTGCGCGCTGATCGCCGCCGAGTACGGCATCGATCGGGTAATCCAGGAGATAGATAAGAATATGAAGGAACTGCAGGAAGATAAGCCCGCGATACCGCCACTTTCGATGCAGACGCCGAAAGCGCTCAAATAATCCACCACCCCTAGACTTGCGCCAACATTCTTGGGAGGCACAAGTGGCAACTTTCTTTAGCGGCGGCACTATTTGGTGTGGCATAGGTTGCGTTGCAGACTCTGTGCGCATCGAAGGCGAGAAAATCGTTGAGATAAATGGTGCT
>CAZKNQ010000047.1:0-6786 GCA_964554225.1 uncultured Candidatus Planktophila sp. | reverse complement strand
TGAATCTACTTCTAGGTCGTCAGTGAAGTTCTTATCGAGTTCGATTGATGCAGCTGGAATACCAGCAACTTCTTCAACGATTTCTTTGATTCCTGCAAGTACATCTGCGGCTAAAAGTGCCATGTGTTTATTCCTTTTCTTATTCTTTAATTCTTGCTTTTCATTCGAGTCCAACAGGTTGTAATTCTCTCTGATTAGATGTGCTACTTCCTAGTAATTAGGTGGGTTCTCGCTCAAAAATTATGGCTTAGGCGGTAATTTCACAACTTGCCCCGCATAAACGAGACCTGCGCCATATCCGATCAAGAGCGCAATTTTGCCGTGAAGTTCAGGGTGTTTTGCCAGGAGCGCATCCATCGCAAGTGGGATTGATGCGGCAGAGGTATTTCCATTTGTGCGAATGTCATCTGCAATCACAACCGACTCTGGCATCTTCATCTCTTTCGCCATAGTTTCGATGATGCGCACATTTGCTTGGTGCGGAATAAATGCATCAATCTCATCTACGGATAGACCTGCCGAATCAAGAGCCTTGAGCGCTGCCTTACTCATTGAGAAGACAGCCCAGCGGAAAACTTTCTGACCTTCTTGCGTGATATTCGGCCACTTAACATCTGCTTTGGTTAATTGAGTTTCAGTGTTGCGCACTTCAATCCAAGATGGGTTCATCAAGATGGCGTCACGATTTTCAGAATCTGAACCCCATTCAACCGGGCCAATTCCTGGTTCCGTTGATTCACCAATCACGACGGCGCCAGCGCCATCGGCGAAGATAAATGCCGTTGCGCGGTCAGTTGGGTCTGTGAAATCTGAAATCTTTTCAACGCCAATCACTAAAACTTTCTTTGCGCTACCGGCTCGCACCATGTCATGCGCCATGGCAACGCCATAACAAAACCCTGCACAGGCAGCGCTGATGTCAAAAGCTGCTGCAGTTGGATTTCCCATGCGTTGAATAATCGCTGTAGCCGCAGATGGCGCCTGGTGCGGATAAGTAATTGTTGCCACAACGACGGTATCTATATCGCCGATTTTAAGTTTGGCGCGAGTAAGTGCTTGCTCTGCGGCACCGATCGCCATATCAACAACTGACTCGTCTGGTCTGGCAAAGCGACGAGATTCAATTCCGGTGCGCTGCACAATCCATTCATCACTGGAATCAATTAAATCCACAATTTCTGAATTTGGAACTAGGCGTGATGGGCGATAGGCACCGACAGATAAAATCGTGCTCTCACTACCAGTTTTAACTTTGATCGCCATCGCTCTACCTTAACTCTTAATTACTTACTTCTTGGTTATGCCGCAAGGCAAATTCATCAGCAAGTGAAATATCCGCAACTGACTTGAGCGCAAATGTTTCAACAATTGGCACCGCACGCTTTAAGAGACCAACCAAAGTTCCAGCAGGTGGAACTTCAAGCGCACCAGACACGTTTTGGGCCAACGTTGTCATGCATAGATCCCAACGGACTGGGTTAGAGATCTGCGCAACGATGCGTTCTAAGATTTCGCGTCCATTGCGAATTACTGCACCATCTTTATTGGAAATAACGCCACACTTTGGATCTTGCACCTCAATTGAAGCAGCAAGTGTGCGAAGTGGTGAAACTGCTGATTCCATGTAAGAAGTGTGAAATGCGCCAGCGACAGCAAGTGCGCGCACACGTGCGCCTTCTGGCGCCAATTGGGCAAGTGCATCCAAATCTCCAGCAGCAACAATCTGACCGGCACCATTATCGTTTGCTGCAACTAAACCAAGATCTTCAATTGCACGAAGTACAACTTCTCGGTCTCCACCTAAAACCGCCGCCATACCAGCTGGTGTGATGGCAGCAGCTTTGGCCATTTCAATTCCACGAGCACGTACCAATTTCATCGCATCAATATCGCTAATTACTCCCGCTAAAGCGGCAGCAGTAATTTCACCGACCGAATGACCTGCGACAAATCCAAAGTTGTTTCCTTTATTGAGTGCGCGAGCACCAAGCAAACCAGCTGCAACGATTAGCGGTTGTGCATTTGCCGTGTCTTTAATTTCTTCGGCATCAGCAGTTGTGCCTAAGCGAACTAAATCCAGACCTATTTCATGTGACCATTGCTGCACTAGAAGTTTGGCAGAAGGATCTTGTATCCATGGCTCCAACATTCCGGGTGCCTGAGCACCTTGACCTGGTGCAATTAATGCGAACATGGTTCAGATTTTAGGTGAGCCTGCTGTTTACTACCTAGTACTTAGTCATCTTTAGCGTGCATGATTACAAATCTAATTACGCGTTACTAGCCATACCTGTGCGCAGTGCGCTGCCACATCTACTTTGCTAGATGGTGGACGGATGATTGGTTCGTGCGTTTGTACTCGTGTTGCGGCATCAAAGATCCTGCGGAATGAGTGTCCCCAGTTTTCATCCGGCAAGGTAAATGGTGTCTCTGATTTAGAAGAGTTAAGCAGCAAAAGAAGTCCGCGTTCTGATCCCGCTTCGATAAATACCGTCAGGCTACGTTTTTCACCATCTTGCCAGTGATCTTCGTGCATCTCATGTCCGCCAAGTGAGAACCAAGCAATATCTTTTCGTTTTGTTCCGGCATCAACTGTGCCGGTGAAGAATTCGTTTGCCACACCTTCTAGGTACTGCTTACGAATATGGGCAAGTTCAGAAACGGCATCAAAGAGATCTGCTTCTTCTTCATTTAACTTCCACTTATTTGCCCAGCCGCCCATGAAGTTTGCTTCGCTATCTTCCATAAGCGGGCTCATATCTCGCGGCAGCGAGTAACCATTATTAGAGCCGTTCTGTGATCGACCGAGCTCATCGCCCATTGTCATCATTGGGACTCCCGAAGAGAGAAGCAGCGTTGCCATCATAGATTTCTTCAGTTGATGTCGATGCGCTTTAACTAAAGGATCATTGCTAGGTCCTTCAACGCCGAGATTCCAAGAGCGGTTGTCGTTATGGCCATCTTTGCTATCTTCTTGGTTGGGGCCGTTATGTTTATCTTGGTACGTAACTAAATCAGTCAAAGTGAATCCATCGTGTGCGGTAATGAAGTTAATTGATGAAGTTGGCCCGCGGTAATAGAAAATATCGCTTGAGCCGCTGATGCGCGATGCAATATCAGCAACTCCTTCGCCATATCCGCGTGCTAAATCACCCAGCCAGAATTGACGCACCGAGTCGCGGTAAGCATCGTTCCATTCGCGCCACGGATGTGGAAAGTCACCGAGTGAATAACGAGTTACATCCCAAGGCTCAGCGATCATCTTAAAGTTACGTAAAACCGAATCAGCTTCAATAGCAGACATAAGCGATGAGTTAAATGCGCTGTGGCTGGTGTAAAGCGCTGCTGCTAAATCAAATCTAAAGCCATCTACGCCAATTACTTCAACCCACCAACGAAGTGAATCAACGATATGGCGCACCGCATGTGGATTACTGCTGGCTAAGGTGTTGCCACAACCGGTTACATCGATGTAATTGCCTTGGCCATCTTGGCGATACCAAGCTTTATTGTCGATACCTTTAAAAGATAACGTTGGCCCACCGACTCCGCCTTCAGCGGTGTGGTTGTAAACGACATCGAGAATTACCTCAATATCGTTCTCATGTAAGCGATCAACGGCTTCTTGCAACTCTGAAATTGGATCTGCCGTTGCCGCATAAGCGCCATGTGGTGCGCTAAAGGCAATTGCGTTATAGCCCCAATGGTTTTTCCGGCCACGATCCCAAATAGATGGTTCGGTTAGATAAGAATGAATCGGCAGAAGTTCAAGTGCGGTAACACCTAATTTCTTTAGATGAGCAATCGTGCTGGGATGGCCAAGTGCTTTATAGGTACCGCGTTCGTTGGCGGGAATCTCTTCATTCTTAGCCGTTAAACCTTGAACATGTGCTTCATAAATTAATGTATTTGCCCAAGGAACAAGCGGGCGGTGTATCTCGCGCACCGGATGGTTTGTAACAACGGAAAATGGAACATGTCCTGCGCTATCGCGATCATCGCGCACTGTGTTATCGCCAGTACCGATTCCATCACTTGAAACATGTCCATAGATTTCCGGAACATATTCCAAGTGGCCATCTAGTTGATGGGTATATGGATCGATCAGAAGTTTTGCTGCGTTAAAGCGCACGCCGTTCTCGGGTTGCCATGGACCATAGACGCGATATCCATAACGCTGGCCGGCTTTTACTCCGGCTAAGTAGCCATGCCAGATGGGGCCGTTGCGATGCGACATCGCAAAACGAGTCTCAACTAACTTGCCATTGACCTCATTGAAGAGGCAGAGCTCAATGGCATCTGCGGCGTTAGACCAGATCGCAAAGTTTGCTCCGCCATCGGTGAGGGTTGCACCGAGCGTTCGAGGATCGGCTGGGAGCATGACTATCGAGCCTTGCCGAGATAGTCGAAGAACATGGGCTTATCTTGCCCTGCAAGGCTTTAAATTGGGAAACTCGACGTGCAAATTTCTGGCGAATTATGAAGATTATCTCAGCAGCGCTAAGCAAGATAAGCCCAGGGAGCAGATCGACGCTGCGCTTTAAAAACCATGGGGTGCCATTCTTTAACATCCAGATAATTGAATCGCGACGGCTTCGATTATTTACTGCATCGATTTTTACTTCACCTATCTCATAACCACGATGCGTTAAGAGCTTGGCATATTGTGCAGCAATAAATTGATGGCCCAGTTTGCTTGGATGCATTCGATCTACGTGCCATTTCTCGCGCGCATAAATATCCTGCAACGAGCGAGTCTCCATCAGTACCGCGCCAAAAGTTTTGCCAAGGGCTCTGGTCGATGCATTCACCGCAGCAACTCTACGTCGGCAGATTCGTCCAATTAGATATGGCATGGGCACTATCTTGGTTGGATCGTGGAGTTCGAGCAACATAATCGTGCAACCTCTAGATACAAGTTCTAGCAAAGTCTTTCGCAAGTTCTCTGCAAACTTATGTGGGTTGAAGTTGCTGCGCAAAAGATCGTTTCCACCTACAACAACTGCTACTAAATCCGGGTTATGGAGCAAAATCTTCGGAAGTTGCTCTTCCAATACTTCAGCCGACCTCGCACCCGGGCGAGCTGCGTTGATAAAAATTAGCGGTTCTTGAAAAGATTTAGCTAGGTGATAACTCCATCCTAGGTTGTTGCCATGGCCGTCAGAATCTCCAACACCAGATGCTGCGCTATCGCCGATTACAGCAAAGGTAAGCGGTGCGCTCATTGTTAAGCTGCTTTTAGAACTTGAAGGATTGGCTTCATACCGAGTGAAAGCATCTGCGAAATAGTTGAAGACCAAGGGAAGTTCTCGGCCTGATGATGGCAGCGACTGCGCAAGGTGTTATCTGTCTTTAACTTACCAATTAGCGTTTCGATCGCATCAGCAAAGTCAGAACCGTTGTTTGCCGCTACTTGCCCAACAAAATCTGCAGAATCGACGAGAAGGAATTCACCAACCGCACTCGTTTTTGAGGCAACAACTGGCGTTCCGCTGGCTAAAGATTCAAGGGCCGATAAGCAGAAAGTCTCGATTGGCCCAGGTGCGATTGAGATATCGGCTGAAGCAATAACCGATGCGAGATATTTCTTATCGGAGATATAACCGAGAAAAGTCACGGGAATATCGCGGGAAGATTCGTAAAGTTTCTTATGTAGCGGCCCAGTTCCAACATAGATCAAACGTGCATTGACTCCACGCTTTAAAAGTTCTCGCAGGGCTTGGATTGATCGCTCTGGTTTCTTCTCTGGTGAAAGTCTTCCGCAATGAACAAGAAGTATTTCGCCACCCTTTAAAAGTTTGGTACGTAATTCAAGATCGCGGTTCATTGGCGAAAAAGTCTTTAGATCAACGCCCAAAGGAACTTGAATCAAGTTCTTGGTTCCTATGGCGAGAAATTCCGAAGAAGCAAATTTAGTTGTTGCAATCACATAGTCAAATGATTTAGCAAGTCGTTGGTTATGCCAGGCAACGAACTTCTTGGCAGAAAATGGTAGATAAGTCTTGATTAACCCGCGCAAAGTTTCATGGCTAAAGACCAAAGTTGTGATCTTGCGTGACTTCGCCCATCGCCCAATGCTAGAAAGTGTAAAGCGATCAGATACTTCGATGCGATCAGGTGAAAGTGCCAGCAGCATATTTCTAATCTGACGATTTGATTTGATGATGCGATATCCACCTGTAAAGGGAATTAGTAACGAAGGAACTGTAATTCTGGTTCCATGTGGCGTCTTTTCATGATGAAGGCCGGCTCCCGGAACTATGTAGGTAAATTCATGTCCCTGGCTTGTATATCCAGTACCGAGGTTATGAAGCGTGGTCTTTATGCCACCGGACTTAGGGCCATAGAAATTGGCGATGTGGATAATTTTCATGCGACCAGATCTTTCTGTGATGCAACAACGCGGATAGTTTCTCGATAGCGCTTAATAAGCTCTTCATTGATGCGGTCCCATGTTCGATGTTCTACGGATTTACGTGCCGCTGCCTCCATGAGATCCCGCGCTGGATGCTCGGCGAGAGTGAAGACAGATTCCAACAGTTCATGAGCGTTCGCAGTGTCGATTAAAAGTCCAGTTTTCCCATGTTCAATCAGATCTGTAGGACCACCTGTATCGGGGCCTACGACTACTGTTCCTGAGGCGAGCGATTCTTGAATTGCTTGGCAGAAAGTTTCATGTTTTCCGGTATGAACGAAGACATCAAGTGCTGCCACATACCGCGCCAGGTCTGCACCAGATTGATACCCCACAAAGATTGCGTTGGGAAGTTCGTTTTCTAACTTAAG
>CAZKNQ010000046.1:0-6811 GCA_964554225.1 uncultured Candidatus Planktophila sp. | reverse complement strand
ATATTCATCTTAATTACGCCGTAATCAAGTGAGTCGCGAATTTCTGAAAGAAGTGAGCCTGAACCACCGTGGAATACAAGATCCATCGGCTTGCTACCTGCAGCAAGGCCCTTCTTGGCAACTACTGCATCTTGCAGAGTCTGCAAAATCTTTGGCTGCAAGACAACGTTGCCTGGCTTGTAAACTCCGTGGACGTTACCGAATGTTGCAGCAACCATGTAGCGACCGCGTTCTCCGAGACCAAGAGTTTCGATGGTCATCAACGCATCTTCAGGAGTTGAGTACAACTTGGCATCGTGCTTTGCCTCAACGCCATCTTCTTCGCCACCGACAACGCCGATTTCGATTTCTAGAATTGTGCGTGCTGCAACTGACTTAGTAAGAAGTTCATCTGCAATCTTCATGTTCTCGGTCATATCAACTGCTGAGCCATCCCACATATGTGAGTTGAAGAGTGGCGCTTGCCCATTCTTGATGCGCTGTGCGCCGATTTCAAGAAGTGGACGCATGTAGCCATCGAGCTTTTCAGCTGGGCAGTGATCTGTGTGGATTGCAATGTTTACGTTGTAATTCTTTGCAACAACGTGTGCGAATTCGGCGAGCGCAACTGCGCCATCGACCATGTTCTTAACTGTCGAGCCAGATGCGTATTCCGCACCGCCCCATGAAAATTGGATGATTCCATCTGATTCTGCTTCGGCGAATCCACGAATAGCAGCGATAATGGTTTGTGATGATGAAACGTTGATTGCCGGATATGCGAATGCGCCAGCTTTAGCGCGATCAAGCATTTCTGCGTAAATTTCAGGGGTTGCAATGGCCATGATGACTCCAAATTATCTCGGGGCGTAATCCCTGACCGAGCGCGTCATTGGGCCGAATTCAGGCTTACGCCTAATCCAACCACCTCTGCGGGCGGATGAAAAATCGCCATTCCCTACACGCGTAAGAGCATTGTCTACACGCGTAAGAATTGGCGATTCTCCAGCCCGATCGGCTCTTTTTACGGATTGAGGGACTTCTGCAGGAAGGCGATTAGGCCAGCTAGCAGGGCAGGGCTGCTGATGAGTTTCAGTAATAGCGCTAGAAAGGTTGTAAGCATTTTTCTCCTATTCTTGAACGTTTGTTAGGCGCAGATCTTTGCTCGTATCTTCTATGCCACATCACTAAAGCCTTCCCGCTGTTGATATTCACGGGTAATCTGCAGAGTTATGAGCAACCCATCAACTAGTGGTTCCGGTGGCGATTCAATTGAAAATCTCTCGCAGGAAAATCGCCTCTTTCCACCGAGCGCTACCTTTGCTGCACAAGCAAATGCCAAATCTGATTTATATGCACACGCTGAAAAAGATCGCCTGGCTTTCTGGGAAGAACAAGCGCGCGTACTGACATGGGATAAAAGTTGGGAGACGGTACTTGAGTGGAACTCTCCTTATGCAAAATGGTTTATCGGCGGCAAGATAAATGCATCTGTAAATGCTCTCGACCGGCACGTTGCGGCCGGTCGCGGGGATCGCGTTGCTTTTCATTTTGAAGGCGAACCTGGCGATACTCGCACGATTACCTACGCGCAGATGTTGGCAGATGTCAGCAAAGCTGCCCATGCTTTAACGCAAATTGGAATTAAAGCCGGTGATCGCGTTGCGATTTATATGCCGATGATTCCTGAAGCAGCTGTTGCGATGTTGGCATGTGCGCGAATCGGTGCCGTGCATTCCGTTGTCTTCGGCGGATTTTCTGCTGATGCACTTCTATCTCGTATTCAAGATGCCGATGCCAAATTGGTAATCACCGCAGATGGTGGTTTCCGCAAAGGCGCAGCATTCGCTCTAAAGCCGGCAGTTGATGAAGCGCTAAAGGGAAAACATAACGTTGAGAAAGTTTTAGTCGTTAAGCGCACTGGACAAGAAACTGTGTGGAACACAGATCGCGATATCTGGTGGCATGAGCTAGTTGATGGCCAAAGTAGCGAACATAGGCCTGAATTCTTCGATAGCGAGCACCCGCTCTTTATTCTCTACACCTCTGGCACAACCGCTAAACCAAAAGGAATTTTCCACACAACAGGTGGTTATTTAACGCAGGCGGCATATACACATCGCATCGTGTTTGATATCAAGCCCGAGAAAGATGTTTATTGGTGCACCGCAGACGTGGGCTGGATTACCGGACACTCTTATGTCGTTTATGGTCCGCTGATTAATGGCGCGACTCAAGTTATGTATGAAGGAACTCCTGATACACCGCATAAAGGACGTATGTTTGAGATCGTTGCAAAGTACGGCGTAACAATTTTGTACACCGCACCAACTCTTATCCGTACCTGGATGAAATGGGGAGATGAATTCCCTAAGGCACATAACTTATCTTCACTGCGTTTACTTGGTTCAGTTGGTGAACCCATTAACCCAGAAGCATGGATGTGGTACCGCGAGGTCATTGGCGCAAATAACTGCCCGATTGTTGATACGTGGTGGCAGACCGAAACCGGTGCAATCATGATTTCGCCACTGCCTGGTGTTACATCCACTAAACCTGGATCTGCGATGAAAGCGATCCCAGGCATTAGTGCTGTTGTTGTAGATGACAAAGCAAACCCTGTTCCAAATGGACACGGTGGTTTCTTGATTTTAGATAAGCCTTGGCCATCGATGTTGCGTGGCGTTTGGGGCGAAGATGAGCGTTACAAAGAAACTTACTGGTCGCGCTTTAAAGGAATTTATTTCGCAGGTGATGGTGCAAAGTTAGATGATGACGGCGCAATCTGGTTGATGGGTCGCGTTGATGATGTCATGAACGTTTCTGGACACCGTATTTCAACTACCGAGGTTGAATCCGCTCTAGTTTCACATGAAGCAGTTGCTGAAGCTGCAGTCGTTGGTGCAGCAGATGAGATGACGGGTCAAGGAATTGTTGCCTTTGTTATCTTGCGTGGCGGTATTCCTCACGCTGGCGGAGAAGGGTTGGTGAAAGAGCTTCGCGCGCATGTAACTAAGGAAATTGGCGCTATCGCTCGTCCACGTCAGATTATGGTTGTTGCTGAATTGCCAAAGACTCGTAGCGGCAAAATCATGCGCCGTTTGCTTAAGGATGTCGCTGAAAATCGCGCAGTTGGAGATGCCACAACTTTGGCGGATCCAAATGTTATGAAGTTGATTTCAGAAGGTTTAAATTCTTCTAAAGACGAAGATTAAGAAACTCTTCCTTTACCCAATCATTTGCTTGGGTGATTAGCCCCGGAATGTAAGGCTGAACTTTAGGAAGAATCTGGCTATCTGTTATCTGATTTTGCGCGGCCTGCCATGGTGACCAGAGCAGAACAGTTGCGATCAAGTAGAGCGCTATTACCGTGCGCGCGATTTCTAGAAGTGCGCCAGTAACTGAATCTAGGAAAGCGATTGGGCCGCGAAATATAGTTGCTCGCAAGCCCTTCGCGAGTGCCCCTGCAATAAATGAACAAAGGTAGCCACCACCAACAATTGATGCGATTACAAAGCCAATTCGCTTGATATCCAGCGACCAATCATGTGAGAACTTAAGTGAAAGATAGATTCCAAGAACTCCGCCCGCAACAAAGCCAACAAATTTAAAGAGGGTGCGGATCAAGCCATTGCGGTATCCAATAACTGTTGAAAAAACTAGTGCCACGATGATTACTAGGTCTGCAACCATTAAATTTTTACTCCTAGATGTTTCTCTGTGAGCTCTATTAACTCTTGTTCAGATTTTACTTCACCTATCTTTTTGAATTTAACTGTGCCTTGTGCATCGATGAACCACGTCACCGGCACGCCCATTCCAAAGTAACTACGTGTTTTATTCTCGCGATCGTAGAAATTAGGCCAAGTCATCCCGTTTTCTTCGACAAATTTACGTGAGTTTTCTGGAGAGGATTCCTCGACAGCGACGCCGATTAACTGAACTTTGCCTTTAGCCTTCTCATAAAAGCTAACAAATTCAGGTGTTTCGGCCAGACATGTCGAGCACCATGATCCCCAAACATTGATGATCATCGGTCCGCGAAGTGATTCCATACTTGCGCCTGCTGATCCATCGAGACATTCGATAATTACGCCTTCGGTGATCGATTTATCTGATGTAATCGAATCGCAAGATATAACTTCACCCTTTATTGCAACCGGTTCTGGTGAAGAACATCCCGTAAGAATTAGCGCTGCAATTACAAGTAAGGTGCGCTTCATCGAAAATCCTCATCACTTTTAACTAGAGCTTTCGCTTTCGCCTTGTCCATTTCACCAATTCCGAAAGAAGGGCAAATCTTTGCCACAGGACAAGCGCCACAGGCGGGTTTGCGTGAATGGCAGATACGCCGGCCATGCCAAATCATGCGCTGAGACAAATTAGTCCATTCTGCTTGAGGTATTAACTCTCCCACTTCGAATTCAACTTTAACGGGATCTTTCGATTCACTCCACTCAAATCTTCGGGAAAGACGCCCGAAATGGGTATCTACAGTTATGCCGGGAATATCAAAGGCATGACCTAAGACAACATTTGCAGTTTTACGGCCGACTCCGGGCAAAGTGATTAACTCGTCTAAGGTTTGAGGAACTTCTCCACCAAAATCTTCAATTATTTTTACTGCCAAGCCTTGGATGTGGCGAGCCTTGGCACGAAAGAAACCGGTTGTATAAATCAAATCTTCAATATCGTTGAGCGATGCTTTTGCGTAGGCACGAGCGTTCTTATATTTTTTAAAGAGCGCTGGGGTCACTTGGTTAACCCGCTTATCAGTGCATTGCGCAGATAGAACTGTTGCGATCGTGAGTTCTAGTGGATTAGAGAAATCTAATTCGCATCGCACATCGGGATAAGTTTTGGTCAGGATTCGATAGATAGCCCGAGCGTTTTTCCGAGTTTCGCGATCGGGGGCCATGCGAGTAAACTACTCAGGTGCCTCAAGAAGATGAAGTCGTACGTAGAGCCCCGCTCTTTACCGCCCTCGATGACGCTGCCGCAGCATCGCTGCGCGCTTCTATGGATTCGGTAAAGATTTCCAAGGGTTCAATCCTCTTCAAAGAAGGCGATGAGGGCGATCATCTATATGTAATTATTGAAGGAAAGCTCAAGCTCGGAACTTCTAGCGGAGATGGTCGTGAAAATCTGCTTTCGATCCTTGGGCCAGGTGAAATGTTCGGTGAACTCTCACTCTTTGATCCCGGGCCACGGACTTCAACTGCAACAGCAGTGACGGATGCAAAACTCCTCTCTCTCAGCCATGAAAAAGTAATTCCATGGCTTAAGCAAAATCCAGAAGTTTCACTACAACTGCTTGCGCGTTTGTCTCAGCGTTTGCGCCGCACCAACGAAGCAGTAGGCGATTTAGTTTTCTCGGATGTACCGGGTCGTGTTGCCAAGGCACTTATCGATCTTGGAGATCGTTTCGGAAAGACAACCGCTGAAGGTTTGCTCGTTAACCACGATCTAACTCAAGAAGAACTTGCTCAGCTTGTTGGCGCATCTCGTGAAACCGTAAATAAGGCTCTCGCCGATTTTGCTGGTCGCGGATGGCTCAAGCTTGATGGTCGCTCAGTGCTAGTAACCGATCTCGAACGACTGAGCAAACGCTCTCGCTAATTATTTAAGCAACTTCGACGGTTAGCTCAACTTCAACCGGTGAATTCAAAGGAAGTTCTGCAACGCCAAGTGCGCTACGTGCGGCAACACCGGCTTCTCCCCAGATATGCATAAATAATTCGGATGCTCCGTTTGCAACAAATGGCTGACTAATAAATCCTGGAGCGCCATTTACATAACAAACAATTCGTACAACTTTTACGATTGAATCAACTGGTGCAACTAACTCAACAGCTGCGAGAGCGTTGATTGCACAGATTTCTGCAAGTTCTTTCGCCCGTTCTTGAGTAATTTCAGCGCCAACTTTTCCAGTATCTGCCATTGCGCCATCTACTAGAGGCAACTGACCTGCTGTGAAAACTAAATTTCCGGTGCGTACTGCAGGAACATATGCAGCAACTGGCTTTGCAGCAACTGGAAGTGTTAAACCTTTTTCGGCCAACTTGGCGCGGACATCAACTGCCATTTCTACTTAACCTCTCGCTTCATGTAAGCAACGAGTTGTTCGCCACCTGGTGCTGGAATAACTGTTACGAGTTCCCATCCATCAGAACCCCAAGTATCAAGAATCTGCTTAGTTGCGTGAGATAGAAGTGGGACGGTTGCATATTCGAATTTCATTAATTTCCTCCGGCTAGCGCTGCTTTAACAAGTGATGAAACCATTGAGCCATCTGCTTTTCCTGCGATCTGTGACTTAATTGCGCCCATTACCTTGCCCATATCGGCAGGTCCTGCGGCTCCAGTTGATGCAATCGCTGCAGCGATTAACTTCTTAATATCATCTTCGGAAAGTTGTGCAGGTAGATACTTAGCGATTACATCGCCTTCTGCTTTTTCTTCTGCAGCTTTTTCAGGGCGGTTACCTTTTGCAAATTCTTCAGCTGCTTCACGGCGCTTCTTCGCCTCACGCGATAAGACTGCAATGATTTCATCTTCGCTTAGGGTGCGCGCTTCTTTGCCAGAAACTTCTTCATTGGTGATCGCGGTCAAAACCATGCGGATCGTGCCTGATACAACCTTGTCGCTGCTGCGAATCGCCTCAGTGAGGTCGCTCTTAAGTGTCTCTTTGAGTCCCACTTGATTGTTGCTCCAAATCCTTGAATTGCCCAAACCTTTGAATTTCCTAGGTGTATCTTCTCATGTAATGAGTTATCAACTTCGCCAGGCCGAGATCCCAATTCTGCCCGCTGACCACACACCGATCCGCGTTC
>CAZKNQ010000045.1:0-6866 GCA_964554225.1 uncultured Candidatus Planktophila sp. | reverse complement strand
AAGAAAGAGTGGCTATTACGCCACGAGAACGCGCTTTAATATTTCAATTGCTGCAGCGCAATGTTCGTCATCAAAATCTAAGTGCGTAACCAAACGTGCATATTTTGGTCCAAGTGCGCTAATCCATAAGCCGGCTTCGCGACAACGCGTGGCAAGTTCTGCCGCTGTGTATGGCGCATTAGCCAAATCAAGTCCAACGATATTTGTATCAACTAGCGCAGGATCTACAAATGATTTATCTACTGAAGCGATCGCAACAGCCAACTCTTTGGCGCGGCGATGATCTTCTGCAAGGCGTGCGATGTTGTTATCCAATGCGTAATGCGCGGCACCTGCCAATAATCCAACTTGGCGCATTCCAGCTCCATAGCGTTTGCGCCAAACGCGGGCCTTATCAACACGTTCTTTAGTACTGAGCATTACCGATCCGATTGGGGCGCCTAAACCTTTAGATAAACAGACGCTGATCGTGTCGAAGTATTTTCCATATTCGGCAAATGCAACGCCACTGGCAACGTGGGCATTCCAGATACGTGCACCATCCAAGTGAAGGGCAACGCCAATTTCATCGGCGCCTTTACGAAGCGCTTTAATTTGATCAAGTGGTTGCACTGTTCCGCCACCAAAGTTATGGGTGTTTTCAACTGCAATCGCCGTAGTTGAAACCAAGTAAGGACCCGAATTTGGACGGGCAATTTCTAGTGCATCTTCGGCAACTAAGAGCCCATTTTTTGCGGGCCAAGTGCGCGTTGTTATTCCACTAAACACCGCAGCAGCGCCAAGTTCGGCGCGAACGATATGCGAATTAGTCTCGGCGAGTAACTCTTCACCAGGGGCAACTAGCATGCGAATTGCCAGTTGATTGGCAAGTGATCCAGTTGGTGTAAACACTCCCGCTTCTTTTCCAAAGAGCGCCGCAACGCGTTCTTCGAGCGAGTTAACCGTTGGATCATCGCTATACACATCATCGCCGACCTCAGCGCTAGCCATCGCTTGGCGCATCGCCTGCGAAGGGCGAGTTACGGTATCGGAGCGAAGATCAATTGGGCCGGCCATGGCCTAAGCCTCTCACGCCTCTTTCATTACGATCAAATACATGGCGATCACAACCAAGATTCCGCCAATTGATACTTGCAGTGAAAGTGATTCGCCACCAAATGCGACCGCAAAGAGCGCTGCAAAGACTACTTCCATCGTCAAGATCACTGCGACTTTGGTGGATGTCATATGGGCTTGTGACCAAGTTTGTACGATGAAAGCGACTGCGGTGCAAACAACAGCAGTAAAAATTACTACCCCCCAAACACCAGCATCTGGTGGAGTTTCAAAACCTTGTCCCATAGAAATTGCTCCAGTTAGGATCGCGCAAATCGTGAGTTGAACAACGGTAAGCGCATAGGCATCAAAGCCCAAACTCCATTTACTCAAAGTCACAATGTGTGCGGCGAAAGCAATTGCGCTAACAAATACTAAAGTTTCTCCAATTCCAACAGACCATCCGCGCAGGGATAGAAGGGCTAATCCAACGGTTGCTAGTAAAACGCAGAACCAAGTAAATGCCTTAATGCGCTCTTTTAGGAAAACTGCCGCGATTAGTGGCGTGAGGACAACGTAAAGACCGGTAACAAATCCAGTTATTGCCGCGCCGGTTCGAGCAAGGCCGAGCGTTTGAAAAATATAACCGGATCCTAGAAACAGACCTGCAAGCGAACCTTTAAGAACAAGTTCGCGGTTTAGTTTTTTCAACACACTAGGGCGAAGTAAGACCATCGCAAGAACTGCCATCACAAAGCGGGTTGCTAGAAAACTATTTACCGCTTGGCGCTCAATCGCAGGCTTCATCAACACGAAGGCGCCACCCCAAGATGCCGAAACTGCCAAGAGCGCCCATGGTGCGAGCTTTAATTGAAGTTGGTGGCGGGCGTTCATCCACGCAACCCTTTGAGAAGTTCAACTTCTTTACCGTGTTCGGGCTCCATCCCAGGAGTTTCTAAAATAAGGGGAGCGCTCTTAACTGCCGGATGCTTTAGCAATTCCTTAAAAGGATCAACGCCGATAAAACCATCGCCGATATTTTGATGGCGATCTTTTAGCGCACCACAAACATCCATCGAATCATTAGCGTGGATCAATTGAATACGTTCTGCACCAGCAACTTCAACAAGTAAATCTAAAGTCTCTTTCATGCCGCCCTTTTTGGCGATGTCATGGCCTGCTGCAAAGACGTGACAGGTATCAAGACAGATGCCAACTTTAGGATGGTATTCCAACGCTTTTAAGTAATACTCCAGATCCTCTAACCGCTTAACAAGTGATTGGCCTTGGCCGGCAGTAGGTTCAAGGAGCAACATTGGAGCATCATCGGTAAGCGCGTTGAGAATTGGCATCATCCCTTTATGTATCTGCTTCCATGCTTTCTCAACAAAGTCTTCATTAACTGCCGAGCCAGTATGAACAACAACGCCAAGTGCGCCAATTTCTTTGCCGCGCTTTAACGAGAACTCGGTCGATGCAAGTGAGTTTTTGTAGGTTCCTTCGGTTGGAGAACCCAAGTTGATTAAAAATGGTGCATGCACATAAACCTCAAGATCTAAAGCTGCTGCCTTTTCGCGAAATGACGCATCGGCTTCATGGTTGGTCTCTGGCATCGCCCAACCACGCGGATTAGATGTAAAGACTTGGATTGCTTCGGCGCCGATAGTTTCGGCATATGCGATTGAACGCTTCGCCATTCCACCGGTAGTCGGTGTATGTGCACCGATTCGCGGTGAGGTTTTTGGCATTTGCCTACCCTACTGTGATCGTAACCGTGCTGCCACGTTTGACCTTTGTGCCTACCTTGGGAGCGATATTTGTGACCGACTTAACCTTCTTGGCGCCAATCCGCTTTACAACAACTTTAAGTTCAAGATCAGTGAGAGCGGCACGAGCTTTTGCTTCGGTGAGCGAGAAGACATTAGGTATAAAGACAAATTGCGATCCCTTTGAGATAGTCAAGGTGATCTTTTCACCCTTTGGAAGTGGTGCTTCTCCAGATGGAACTTGGCTAATAACAGCACCCGCCAAGACGTTTTCGCTAAATTGATCAATTGTTTCGACATCAAATCCTGCTTCAGTTAATTCATTTAGCGCTTGGTCGGCTGACTTTCCAACGTATGAAGTAACATCTAAAGTTTCTACGCCTTTACTTACCAAGATATCTACTGTTGCATTGCGCTTTACTTTCTCACCTTGCGCTGGGTTTGATGAGATAACAAATCCCTTTGGCGTTCTATCGTTAAAGACTTCCTTCAATTCACCAACTTTGATCGGAGACTTTGCAAGAAGATTTACCGCTGCTTCAGGTGTTAGTCCAACCAGCATCGGAATCACATAGCGTTCTGGGCCCTTTGAAATAATCGCCTTTACTTGTCCGCCCGCTTCAACTTTACCGCCACCTGCAGGATCAGATTCGATAATTTGACCTTCGCCAACTTCTTCATCGAAGCGCTTTTCAGAGATCACGAGCGTTAAACCCAGCGGCGTAAGTGCGTCTAGCGCCTGGCTCTCGGTCGCGCCAACAATTGATGGCACTACTACGCGTGAACCAGGACCGACAAGCGCATACCAACCGAAGATTCCTAGTGAAATTGCCAGACCCGCTGCGATGAAGCGATTGCGACGCACGCGCTTACTTATCTTCCTACGCTTCTTGATCTGCGCAGTAGTTTCGCGCTTAGTTGGTCCACTCTTTTCGGCACCACTGTTTGAGTCTTCACGGTTCTTTTTCAGAGCCAAAGTCTTTTCCTTTTCAGCGCGCGCACGTTCACGGCGACTTGGTTTCTTCGATGCCGGGCGCATCGGAGCAATTGGTATATCTAGTTCCAAACTTAACTGTCTCTGATTTGGGTCAAGTGAATGCGCGATGGCACTTAGCGCGGTGTGAAATTCGCCGGCATCCTTAGGGCGAGCATCGGGATCTGAATTAGTCGCACGATGGATCAAGTGATCTAATTCGGGCGGAATTCCACTCTTCTTTGTGCTCATCAGCGGTACGCGGTCATTGACATGCATATAAGCGATTTGAATTGGCTCATCACCCGCAAAAGGTTTTTCGCCGGTAAAGATTTCAAATGCGGTAATACCCGCGGAGTAAACATCACTTCGCGCATCAGCGATTCCGCGTTGAACTTGTTCGGGGGATAGGTAAGAGACACTGCCTAGTACAACGCTAGATTCCGCGGTCATCGTTGTGCCAAGCAGAGGCCCCTTCGCCAAACCAAAGTCGGCGATCTTAATGCGACCTTCTTTCGAGATCAGAATATTTTCGGGTTTGATATCGCGGTGAACGATGCCAACCTTGTGGGCTGCGGCAAGTGCGCTGAGTACCGGCAAGAGAAATTTGATTCCGTTAGCCACCGATAGCGCACCTTGCTCATTTAAATACTCGCGAAGGGTGTGTCCTTCAACCATCTCCATTACGAGAAAGACTGCAGGGGTACCGTTCTGATTCCACCCTTGATCTTGCACTGAAACAATATTGGGATGAGATAACGCAGCCGATGCTTTTGCTTCGCGGATAAAGCGTTCAACAAATTGTTCATCTTGGGCAAGATGAGGATGCATGATCTTGACTGCAACTTTGCGATCTAAGCGGGTATCAACAGCTTCATAAATAGTTGCCATGCCGCCCGCCGCCATCTGGCGAAGGAGCTGATAGCGCCCATCAATTAGCTCGCCAGTTAGATCAGACATATCTGTAATTTTAGGTAGTGAGTATGAAATCTGCCTTTTCACGCGTTGAGTGTTGTAAGAAATATTCTGCTTGTGTTCCAAGCCACTTTTCCATCTGCCCTTGTACCTGCGCGCCATCGCGATTTACTACACGTTTTAACCCAACTGTGGGGTCAATCTCCATCCAAATTAGCGCAGCAAAGTGATCTTGTAACTCTTTATTACCGCATCCAACTCCCTCAAGAATTAGCAGATCACAAACTGGCAATTCTTCGCTTTCACCAAAGGAAGAGCTCTCCCAGTTATATCTTTGAATTTTTGCGGGAGATTTGGATTCATGTTGGCTGACTAGATACTGCAGAATTTTGGAAAGGTCTTTCGATAAAGCGTTATCCCAGCCGTCGTATAAGTCATCCATATGGATAACCTGGACTGAAGCCTTGGTAGAAAAGGCAAGAAATAACTCTTGAGCCAAGGTTGTTTTTCCGGCTCCTGCTGGCCCATCAATTGCAATGATAGGCCGCGACCTATCCTTACATAGATCGGCTAGCGCTGCGATGAGCTCCATACCACTTGCTCCATCCAATTGCCGCAAGAATCGTGAATGTCACATAAAGCGCTGTCGTAAAAGGTAGATCCTGTGATGCATAAAGTGCGACGTATCCAGCATCAACAACTAGCCAAATTACCCAGTTCTCAAACTTCTCGTAGACCATCAGAATCTGCGCCGACAATGATCCAAAGAACAAGATCGCATCAGCATATGTTGATGCCGCGCCCCAGTATTTAAGTAGAGGTGCTAGCGCCAGAGTTGCCAAGATGATTGCAACTAAAACATATGCGCGATGGCTGTTCTTTAATCTTCCAGGCTTTGCGCCACTTGGTTCCCATCCCAACCAACCGGCAATTGCAGCGATGATAAATACGATTTGAAGGGCGGCGCTGGCATATAGCTCCCACTGGAAGAAGAGAATTCCGTAAAGAACCGAACTTAGCGCCCACCATGGCCAGGTAATTCGCTTACCGGTTATGCCAAGTGCGACCCCAATAAAGGAGGCCATTACCGCGATTAGTTCAAGATAAGAAAGTTCGTACCCCCAGATAGTTAAAAATGTAGATGACATAGATTTATCCTTTCCGCATCCGCATTACCGGACGGGTCAAGCGGTCGATCTGGATTTCAGATCCTCTCAGCCGTATCAGCGGCTCCCGCGAGATTTACTTTAGCGCAAACGCGCTGCAATGGCGCTTATGTAAGCGGCCAAAGCCACACGTGCGCGGCGGGCAGTTGAGGTTTTTGCCCGCTTTTTAAAGATGTCGTAACCAATCTTTTCTACCTCATCAACTATTCCGCAATACAACTCGCTGGCAGCGCGGATGCATGGCTGGCTGGTCTTATCTAATAGCGCAATCCCAGGTTCGGCTGCTTTCTGAAGTTGGCGAACGCGAGCGATCTGAAACTTAAGTGCGCTAACAATTTCGGGAGTTAACTTGCGGGCTTCTAACATTTGGCGAGTTACGCCGTGTTGGGCGAGTTCTTGCAGCGGCAGGTAAACACGGCCGCGATCTAAATCCTCACCCACATCGCGAATGAAGTTAGCGAGTTGGAAGGCAACACCAAGGTTCTTGGCTGCTTCTAAAGAATTAACGGTGTCTCCGCCCAGGATTGGCACCATCTGGAGACCAATAACTGCTGCAGATCCATATACGTACTCGTACAGATCATCAAAAGTTTGATATTCCGTAACGGTTAGATCCATCTCCATCGAATGTAAAAAATCTACGAAATGTTGATGGGGGATGTTAAAACGCTGCACCGTATCAATTAGAGCGCGACCAACTAGATCTGAACTCTCACCGGTTTCTAAACCGCGTAGAACATCAGAACTCCATGCGCGCAGAACATCTGCTTTCTCTTGGGCAGTTAACGTTGAGGCTAAATCATCGACGATCTCATCGGCATAACGTGCAAAACCATAAAGTGCGTGAACAAATGGTCGCTTTTTCGCTGGCAACAAAAGAGTTGCAAGGTAATAAGTCTTGCCATGTAGCGAGTTAAGACGTTTGCACTCGGAATAAGAAGCCCTTAGTTGCGGGTCGGTAATCCCTGCAGCGTTTAACTCACTCACTTACTTAACCGGACCTACGATTCG
>CAZKNQ010000044.1:0-7010 GCA_964554225.1 uncultured Candidatus Planktophila sp. | reverse complement strand
TGCTCTCGAAATCAAGGATGCGAACTTCGAGGTCGGAAAGTGAAGACCCCTGCACATCATTACTTTCTAGAGCTGACATATCTGAAATCTTAAACCAGCGGTAGCCGAAATTGTGGGATTTAGCCAGTGTTAGATCTTAAAGAGTATCCAAGATCATAGAAATATCTGTGATCTTCGTCCAAGGGTTAACGATCGCAAAGCGCAAGATGGATTGCCCCTTATCTGAAGATGGCGGAATAAAACCGATCTGATCGGCTAATAATTTATCACTCCACTTTTGATAATCATTTTGCGACCATCCCTTTCGAGTAAAGGCAACAATCGAAAGTTCGGGTTCATGAATCAAATCTAAATTGGGATGTTGGCGAACAAGTTCGGCGGCATCACGTGCCACTGTAAGAGTTTCTTCCATCGCTTCGGTGTACGCATCAGTGCCATGTGCGGCAAGGGAGAACCAGAAAGGTAATCCGCGAACGCGACGAGTTAAGTGAATTGCATAATCTGCCGGTGACCAAGTGTCATCATGCAAAGTTTCTAGATATGAAGCATGTTGTGTATGAATATCTTTGGCGAGTGCTGGATTACGGTAGATAAGTGCACAGGCATCAAATGGAGCAAAGAGCCACTTATGAGGATCAACTATTAGAGAATCGGCTTGTTCTACGCCATTGAATTTTGCGCGTACCGAAGGTGCACAGAGTGCAGCTAAACCATAAGCGCCATCCACGTGGAACCAGATATCGCGCGCATGTGTTGCTTCGGCGATTGTTGTCAGGTCATCAATGATTCCAAGGTTTGTGGTGCCACCAGTTGCAACAACTGCAAAGACCCGGGTTTGGGTTGTGGAGTGCAACTGATCAATTGCCACACCGAGTGCGTCACCGTGCATCTTGCGATCAGCACCTGGTTCGATCTTTAAAAGCTCTACATCCATGATTTCTGCAGCACTTGTAATTGACGAATGTGCCTCTGCGCTGCAGGCGATCGCCCAACGAGAAGTGTTTGGATATTTCTTACGAGCTGCCGCGCGCGCCACAACTAGTGCAGAGAGATTTCCAATTGTTCCGCCTTGTACAAAAACACCACCAGCAGATTGTGGAAGTCCAGCTAAATCTGCAATCCAACGCAGCGCCTGATTTTCGGCAAAGACTGCGCCCGCGCCTTCTTGCCAAGATCCTCCATAAAGCGAACTTGCACCAACAACTAAGTCGAAAAGGTTTGAATATTCAGTTGGCGCAGATGGGATAAATGCCAAGTTGCGGGGATGATCTGTTGAGATACACGCCTTTGCTAAAACATTGGTAAATACTTCAAGTGCTTCATGTCCACCCAAACCTTTAGCGGTGATGGTGTTGCCGACTTCGTTAAACAAATCTTCAGCGGTACGCGGACCATCTAGCGGTGGGTCATCTTTTAAGCGCTGCAGGCTATAAGCCAAAATTTCTTTAGCTAGGGATTCGACCTCTGAATTAAAGGCGTGAATTGGCATAGTCGGTGCGGTTGGCCTTTCGAATCAGATTTCGTATCATCGTTGGGAAGACGAAGATGTGAAAGGGAAGTACAAAGTACCAATACAACTGGCCGCCTAAACCACGAGGCGAGAAGCTGGCTTCTTGTACAACAGTGCGGTTGGTGCCGTTATCGATAACGCTAAATTCGAGCCAAGCTTTTCCCGGCAGAACCATTTCGGCGTAAAGCTTTAAACGCTTGCCACGTTCTAACTCCTCAACTCGCCAGAAATCTAAACTGTCACCGACGCGCAATGTAAGCGGATCGCGTCGCCCGCGACGAAGTCCAACTCCACCGAAGATGCGATCCAATAAACCTCGTAAGAACCAGAGAAAATCAGCGCCGTAGTAACCGTTTTCGCCACCGATACTTTCAATTGCTTGCCAAACAGAAGCGGCGCTGGCTTCAGTATTTGACTCGCGCCGATCGCGCAAAACCATTTCACCAGCCCAGTCGGGATCGCCTTGAGCTTTCTGCCATGGCGCCGTTGGAAATGCCGCATCCGACCAACGTGTGATTACATCGCGATCTGCAATGCGCGAAAGTGCCAAGGTGATCGCACCTTCGACATCGATGAAACCTTCTGGTGGCGGCGCAATAATTGCATCAATGCTCTTTGCTGGATCTGCCACAACTTCGCTAATTAACGATTCAACAAGTGGGCGCGCCAGTGACGTTGGCACGGGAGTTACAAAACCAATCCAAAGTGAAGAAAGTTTTGGGGTTAGAACAGGAACTGAAACGATCCAGCGTTTACGAAGGCCGGATAACTTGGCGAATTTCTGCATCATATCTGCGTATGAAAGAACTTCTTTTCCGCCAATGTCACAAATCTTGCCAACTGGCTTTTCGAGTGCAGCAGCCTTACGTAGGTAATACAGAGCATCACGAATAGAAATCGGTTGCGTTAAATTTGAAACCCATTTTGGTGTGGTCATAATCGGTAGGCGATGGGTTAAGTGGCGCAACATCTCAAATGATGCTGAACCAGAACCAATAATGATGCCGGCGCGAAGTTCTAGAACCGGTACAGATGTTGATGCTAACTGGGCACCTGTATTCATGCGAGATGCTAAATGCTGGCTACGGTTCTTATCGTTGGCGATTCCACCTAAGTACACGATCTGCTTAACACCTTGCCGTTCGGCAGCAAGTGCAAAGTTGCGCGCCATTTCAGATTCAATATCGTCAAAGTTTTTACCTAAATTAATTGAGTGCAAAAGATAGAAAGCCGTATGCACTCCTTCGAGAGCACGATCTAAATCTGCAATTACAGTAGCGTTGCCTTCGACGATATCTACTTCTTTAGCCCAAGGTTGATCGGCAACTTTCTGCGCATCGCGCACCAAAATTCGAACATCGCGTTTATCGCTTACCAAGTCGCGCACCAAGCGGCCACCGACATAGCCTGATGCGCCAGTAACAAGTATCAAACGCCCTGAATTCTGCGAGTTCATGGTGAAGAGCCTAGACTCTGAACATGGCTTCTTCTAATCGACCTCGTGTCGTAATTTTAGGCGCAGGATTCGGCGGTCTGACTGCTGCCAAGGCGCTGGCTAAAGAGGCCGATGTAACCGTCGTAGATCGCCACAACTTTCAAACATTTTTGCCTTTGCTCTATCAAGTTGCAACCGCTGGCCTTGCGGCAGACCACGTGGCGCACCCAGTTCGCGGGGCTTTGCGTAAGAGCGGTGTGAAATTTCGCATGGGTTCACCCATCTCGGTAGATCACAAAAACAAATCGGTAAAACTAGATTCTTCAGAAGTACTTGAATTTGATCATTTAGTTGTTGCTCTGGGTTCTGCCACTGCAGATTTCGGTGTCGCAGGTGTAAATGAACATGCACTGGGAATGAAGAGTGTTCATGAAGCAATCGGTATTCGCGCTGAAGTTATGCGCCGTTTCGAAGATCTCTGCCGTTTCGAAGATGAAACCAGACTTTCACTCAGTGTTGTTGGTGGTGGCCCTACTGGAGTCGAAATGGCTGGTGCCCTTGCTGAATTAAAACGTGGCCCGCTTAAAAATGATGAAGCCAATGCCGCAAAACATATTGATATCTATCTAATTGAAGCTGGGCCACGAATCTTGCCGATGTTTAGTGAAAAGCTATCTGCGCGCGCTAAAAAAGATCTAGAGAAACTTGGCGTCAAGGTCTTGCTAAATACTGCAGTGCAAGAGGTAAAGCCGCGTCAAATTCTTATTAAAGATGCGACAGCAATTCCATCTGAAGTAACAATTTGGGCCGCTGGTGTAAAAGGTGAACCTGCTGGCGGTTTACTTAATTTGCCACTCGAAGGAACTCGCATCAGCGTTGCACAAACTTTACAAGTAAATCACTACCCTCACGTTTGGGCGATTGGTGATATCTCGGGCGCTAAAGGCGCAGACGGTCGCTTCTTGCCAATGGTTGCTCCGGTTGCGATGCAGCAAGGTCGCTGGGTTGCAAAACAGATATTGCGTGCCGCTCGAGGCGAAGTTTTACAAGACTTCAAATATCTCGATAAAGGATCAATGGCAACGATTGGTCGCCATAAAGCCATTGTTCAATTCAGAGGGATTCAGATTGCAGGTATTCCTGCGTGGTATGCCTGGCTATGGCTTCATTTGTTCTACCTACTTGGCGGGCGCAACAAAATCGGCACCATCGCCGATTGGACCTGGAACTACTTAACCTTCGACCGTGGCAACCGCCACATTATGGATAGTTTGTAAATTGATAGAGCAGTACATTGATTTGCGCGGTCATCAGACCTATTCATATGAATGGGCCAATAATGGTGAAGCGGTAGTTCTTTTGCATGGTGGGCTAAGCCAGACATCGCACTGGGACTATGTTTTAACACCCGATCTCGAACCTGATTTTCATTTATTTGCCTACGATCGAACAGGCCATGGCTACACCGGCGATCAAGTAGGTTCTTTTCATTTTGATTTTCAAATCCGTGAAGCAATTGCATATCTAGAAGATATTGTTACAGAACCTGCTCATTTAATTGGTTGGTCAGATGGTGGAATCATCGCGATGTCGATTGCGATTGTGCGCCCAGAGCTAGTTAAATCTCTAGTTCTAATCGGTGCCAATTACCATCATTCGGGAACCAGTATTGAACTTCCATTTACTGAGCCAAGTGATGAAGATAAGGCTGAATACGCAGCAACATCGCCAGATGCTCCTCATACTCTGACTGAGAAAATAAAGAAGATGCTGCGTATCTGGGAGACAGAGCCAAATATCCCGCTAAGTGATTTAGCAAAAATTCAGTGTCCGACGTTGGTAGTCGCTGGTGATGATGATGTTATTTCGCATGAACATACCCTTGAGATGTATCGCGCTATTGAATTAGGACAGTTAGCGATAATTCCAGGAACATCACATATTGCACCTAAGGAAAAACCAGCTTTATTTAGCGCAATTGTGCAGCAGTTTTTAACGGATTTAACTTATCCAATGACCAAGATGCCGATACGGCGAGTTAGCAATCAACCGGAATAATAGTTCCGGTCTTAACATCATAAATTGCACCGGCAACGGTGACGCCATCGCGCAAGAGTGGATAGGCGCGAATGCGATTTACGTCGATAGATAGCGTCGCCTTTTGATCACGCGTAGTACGAAATTCAAGTGAGCGAGTATCTACGCCGAATTTTTCATCGATTAGCGCATGGATATCTGCTTCATCGCCACGCGCCATCGCGCAATCGGTATGTGGCATAACCAGAATGCGCTTTACATTTAAAAGATATGTAGCCAGCACCAAGGTGCGGATAACGTCCTCGGTAACGCGAGCCCCAGCGTTGCGCAGAATCTTGGCATCGCCAGATCGCATGCCCACAACTGAAAGTGGATTAATGCGAGAATCCATGCAGGTTACGATCGCTAAACCTTTTGCCGCTGAACCGGTTAATTCGGAGTATTGAAACGACTTTGTGTATTCAGCATTCGCGGCGAGCAGATCATCAAATTTTTCGTGAGGAAACGAATAATCTTTCATCGTTACCCCTTCTTCTATCGGGTCAAAACTTCCCAGAGCCCCCCGTCAGGATTGAACTGACGACCTGCGCATTACAAGTGCGCTGCTCTACCACTGAGCTAGAGAGGCTTGCTACCGATTAAGGCAACGGGCGTAATTATGGCAGTTATCGCCGTAATGTAAAAATCAACGAGATAAGGGCGCTAGACAGGTAGGTTTGGCCGCATGCGATTGGGTGTTTTAGATGTGGGATCAAATACTGTCCACCTCCAAGTAGTAGATGCCCATCCAGGAGCACGTCCAAGCCCAGCAACTAATCAAAAAGTTGAACTCCGCCTTCACGAATACTTAAATATTTCTGGGGAGATAACTCCCGAAGGTGTCGAGCTCCTTGAAACAGCGATAGCAGATGCAATTGCGCATGCTAAAGAGTTTAAGACCGAAGAAATCTTGGCATTTGCTACATCTGCTATCCGTGATGCTACAAATGGAAAAGAAATATTGCTTCAGATCAATAAGAAGTTCGATATAGATCTACAAGTTCTTTCTGGTGATGATGAAGCTCGAATGACATTTTTGGCAGTACGCCGCTGGCTCGGATGGTCGAGCGGAAGACTTTTGGTTTTAGATATAGGTGGTGGATCGCTCGAGATAGCTCTCGGTGATGATGAGAGCGCCGAAGCAACTGTTTCGCTGCCACTCGGTGCATCACGTCTGACACGCGAGTTTTTAACCTCTGACCCACATACTTCGAAAGAGATCAAGGCGTTAGAGGCTTATGTAATTGAGGCGGTAAAGAGTTCAGTGCCTGAAGATATTATGGATCACATCGCAGATCATTTCGTAGCAACCAGTAAAACTTTTAGAACACTAGCTCGTCTTGGCGAACATTGGTTTGATGACAATCCAAAATATTTAAAGATTAACTCGCTCACAAAAATGATTCCTAAGCTCCAGGCAATGTCCAATAAAGAACGTGCCGAGTTGCCCGGTGTTTCTCAGAGCCGCGCACGGCAGATTGTCGCCGGTGCAATTGTTGCCCGAACAACCATGGAACGTTTGCACATCAATGAACTTGAAATTTGCCCTTGGGCTCTGCGCGAAGGCATTGTTTTACGCTGGCTAGACTGGATGGAACGCTAACTTTATTTAGACCTTGTTTTAGACTCATTTAAACTATGGGTTCGTCTATCCAATCGCAAGCAATAACTTCTCCGGCGCGGCAATGCAAGATGATTGCTTGAGCGGGCTCAAGTTCGCGATCCATTGATTTAAAGTACTTCTTGCCAACTAACTTCTTAACTAACTTAGGAATAATTGGGTTATGGCTACAAACTATCGCTGGAACACCGCGATCCATTAAATCTTGAATGTAATCCAATGAGACTTCTTTATCCTTTTCATATCCATATTCAGATAAATCTGCAGAGAAGATTGGTGTTATCTCCAAAGCGCGCGTCATTGGCTCAACCGTCTCGGTGCAGCGCAGGGCATCTGAGGTATGAACTTCTTTTGCGCCATAAGCAAGA
>CAZKNQ010000043.1:0-7107 GCA_964554225.1 uncultured Candidatus Planktophila sp. | reverse complement strand
TAGTGGCGCTCTTGGCGCTTGGCTACCCACGACTAGTACCGTAGAGCCATGAGCCCAGATCTGCATACAACTTCAGGAAAAATTGAAGATCTCCGACTTCGTGTCGAGGAAGCGATCCATGCTGGATCAGCACGCGCCGTTGAAAAGCAGCATGCCAAAGGAAAGTTAACTGCGCGCGAACGAATTGAGCTGCTCGTTGATGCTGACTCCTTTACAGAGATCGATGAATTTGCACGCCACCGTTCAACGCAATTTGGGATGGAAAAGAACCGTCCGTATGGAGACGGTGTTGTAATTGGAACGGCCACCGTTGATGGGCGTCCGATTGCGCTTTATTCGCAAGATTTCACCGTTATGGGTGGAAGTCTTGGTGAAGTTCATGCCGAAAAAATTGTAAAGATTGCCGAGTTCGCACTTAAGAGTGGAATTCCACTGATTGGAATAAATGACTCTGGTGGAGCACGTATCCAAGAAGGTGTGGCATCGCTAAATGGTTACGGAAAGATTTTCCGTTTAAATACCCGTTCTTCAGGAGTTATCCCTCAGATCTCCTTAATTCTTGGACCTTGCGCTGGCGGTTCTGCTTATTCGCCCGCCTTAACTGATTTCACAGTAATGGTTAATGAGACTTCTCATATGTTTATTACTGGCCCAGATGTAATTAAAACTGTGACTGGTGAAGATGTCGGTATGGAAGAACTTGGTGGTGCATTTACTCACAATACGCGCTCTGGAAATGCTCATTACTTAGCAGATAGCGAAGCCGATGCTATTGATTATGTGAAGGCGCTTCTTTCATATCTGCCTTCCAATAATATGGATGGATCTCCACATCTTCCTCCTACTCAGAACCTAGATGAAACCGCGGCAGATGCTGCGCTGAATACCTTGATTCCAGATAGTCCTAACCAGCCATACGATATGAAGACGCTAATTACAGCGTTAGTTGATGAGGGCGAATTCTTAGAAGTACATGCTTTATATGCGCCAAATATTGTCGTTGGCTTTGCGCGCATTGAAGGCGAATCTGTTGGAATTATCGCTAACCAACCATCACAATTAGCCGGAACTTTAGATATCAATTCCAGCGAAAAAGCAGCGCGCTTTTTACGCTTCTGCGATGCCTTTAATATTCCAATTTTGACCCTAGTAGATGTTCCTGGATTCTTACCTGGAACTGAACAAGAATGGAACGGAATCATCCGTCGCGGCGCAAAGTTGCTTTATGCATACGCTGAAGCATCAGTTCCGCTTGTTACCTTGATTACCCGCAAAGCATATGGTGGAGCTTTCATCGTGATGGGCTCAAAGTATTTGGGTAGCGATATTAACTTTGCATGGCCGAGTGCGGAGATCGCAGTCATGGGCGCACAGGGTGCGGTAAATATTCTGTATCGAAAAGAGATTGCCGATGCGAAAGATCCAGAAAAGGTTCGCGCAGAATTGGTCTCGGACTACACCGAGACACTCTCTAATCCATATGCAGCAGCAGAGCGTGGCACCATTGATAGCGTGATTGAACCTCATCAATCACGCGCTTACATCACCAAGGCTTTCCGAACCTTAAAGACCAAGCGCGATACTTTGCCGGCGCGCAAGCATGGAAATATTCCGCTGTAATGAAATTTACGATCACATCCGGCAATCCAACTGATGAGGAATTGCTTGCTCTAAAGGCTGCCATTGATCACCATAAGATGCAGAATTTGGTTCCTGTAATTAAGCGCAGCGTCTTTGGTCTGCCGCAATTGCGCCAACCACTTCCCCATCAGATCACCTTTGGCGCACGGAGAAACTCTCGCTAATGCCAAAGATAGTTCTAGCCTCACAATCAACTTCGCGGCGCCGCTTGCTGGAGGGCGCTGGAATCAATCCTACGATCATCGTTAGTAACGTAGATGAAGAAACAGATTTCTTTAACGCGATGTCACCCGCTGACATGGTCATTGCACTCGCTGTGACGAAAGCCCACACCATCCGAGAGCAAATTGATTATCCCGCAATAATTATTGGGTGTGATTCAACTTTTGATGTTGATGGCATCTCATTTGGAAAGCCTGGTACTGCAGATATTGCCCGCGAACGCGCCAAGAAAATTAGTGGTCGATCAGGTTTACTTCACACTGGCCACTGCATAATTGATACCGCACAGGGTAGAGAAATTGCGGATCGCGTAACAACCAAGGTAACTTTCTCTGAGTTAACTGATCAAGAAATTGACGATTACATTGCTTCAGGAGAACCGTTACAAGTTGCGGGTGGATTTACGCTAGATGGGTTTGGTTCTCCATTTATTCCCGTTATCGAAGGCGATTACACAAATGTGGTCGGGCTATCAATGCCCTTTTTGCGATCTGCCATGTCACAGCTTGGCTACTCTTGGCCTGAAGTTAAGGAGATGCGATGAAACGCGTTCTAATTGCTAACCGTGGTGAAATCGCGCTGCGCGTTATTCGTGCTTGTCGCGATCATGGCATTGAAAGCGTCGCTGTCTACGCTGAAGAAGATCGTGATGCACTCCACGTTAAGAGCGCCGATTTTGCTTTCTCGCTAAATGGTGTAACCGCAACGCAAACTTATTTAGATATCTCAAAGATTATTGCTGCAGCAAAAACTTCTGGCGCGGACGCTGTTCATCCAGGATATGGATTCCTTTCTGAGCGAGCAGATTTTGCACAAGCAGTTATTGACGCTGGGTTGATTTGGATCGGTCCACCTCCTGCTGCAATTAGTGCGCTAGGTGACAAGGTTTCAGCGCGACGGATCGCTGCAAAAGCAGGCGCACCACTAGTTGCCGGAACTAAAGATCCCGTAGCAGGTGCAGAAGAAGTCACCGCTTTTGCAAAAGAACATGGCCTTCCTGTTGCAATTAAGGCAGCGTTCGGAGGTGGCGGTCGCGGATTAAAGGTTGCCCACACCATGGAAGAAATTCCCGAACTATTTGCATCCGCTGTTCGTGAGGCTATTGCTGGCTTCGGACGTGGTGAATGCTTTGTGGAACGCTATTTAGATAAGCCACGTCACGTAGAAACCCAAGTCTTAGTTGACCAACACGGAAATGCAGTGGTTGTCAGCACACGTGATTGTTCGCTACAGCGCCGCCACCAAAAACTTGTAGAGGAAGCTCCTGCTCCATTTTTAACTGATGCGCAAAATGAAGAGCTATACCGCTCTAGTAAAGCGATTATGAAAGAAGCTGGCTATATTGGCGCAGGTACCTGCGAATTTTTAGTTGGCGCAGATGGAACTATCTCTTTCCTTGAGGTAAATACTCGCCTACAAGTTGAGCACCCAGTCAGCGAAGAAGTAACTGGAATCGATTTGGTACGTGAACAATTTAGAATTGCAATGGGTGAGAAACTTGGTTTCTCAGATCCAGAAATTCGTGGCCACTCACTGGAATTTCGTATTAACGGCGAAGATCCAGGGCGTTCATTTCTGCCTGCGCCAGGTCAAATCACGCAATGGAACTTGCCGACCGGTCCCGGAGTACGCATTGATGCAGGTTTTAAGAAGGGCGACACTATTGGTGGCAACTTTGATTCACTTCTAGCGAAGTTGATCGTCACTGGCGCAACACGTAATCAGGCTATTGAACGAGCCCGTCGCGCACTTGCCGAATTTGAAGTTGGCGGACTTGCTACCGCGATCCCATTCCACCGCGCCATTTTGGAAGATCCGGCATACACCGAAGAATTCAAGGTCTATACAAGTTATATTGAAAATGAATTTAAGAATGATATTCCAGCATTTACTGCAACTCCTGCGCCAATTACAACCAAGATCGCTGCAGAGCATTTGATTGCCGAAGTCAACGGAAAACGCTTTGAAGTAAAACTACATACGCCAGAACCCGTTGTTAAGCGCCATCGCGCGAAAGAATCAAGGGTAAGTGGTGCAGGTGGTTCTGGGTTAGCAAGCCCCATGCAAGGAACTGTTGTAAAAGTTGCAGTTGAAGAAGGCGCTCTCGTTGAGATTGGTGATTTGGTTATTGTCTTAGAGGCGATGAAAATGGAGCAACCACTGGTTGCCCACAAAGCCGGCAAAATCGCTAATCTAAAAGCGGTTATTGGTGAAATTGTTTCAAGTGGCACAGTATTGTGCGACATTCTTGATGCATAACTTCCCTTTCTAACTCGCAATTCACAAGTTGATTTAATCCAGTTACGCTGGGGCTATGAACGCTCAGCTTTTGGCCGAAGTACAAGCCTGGATCGTCGATGATCCAGATCCAAAGACCGCAGCCGAGTTAACCAAGCTTGTCGCAGCTGGAGATGAAGTAACTTTAAAGAAGTACTTTGCAGGATTTCTACAATTCGGAACTGCAGGGCTGCGCGGACCAATTGGTCCGGGGCCTTCATGTATGAACCGAGCCGTGGTGGGCCGTACCGCTGCTGGTTTAGTTGCTTACATGAAAGAGCGCGGAATGAAGCGCGTGGTAATTGGACGCGATGCGCGATACGGATCAGAAGATTTCACCGAAGAATCGGCGCAGATATTTTCAGGTGCAGGGTTTGAAGTATTCGTTCTGCCGCGACCGCTTCCGACTCCAGTGCTGGCATTTGCTACCCATGAACTTCAATGTGATCTTGGGGTCATGGTGACCGCTAGCCATAACCCTCCGCAAGATAATGGCTACAAGGTTTATATCGGACCAACCGCTGACGGAATTGAATACGCAGCATCACAAATCATCAACCCGACAGATAGTTTTATTGCAAAAGAAATAGATTCGGTTAAATCACTTCGAGAAGTTCCAAGAGGAAAAACTTGGACTGTCTTAGATGATGTGGTCGTTGAAAAGTACATCGCTCGAACTGCGGCTTTGGCGCCACGTCCGGGTTCGCTCAAGATCGTTTACACCGCAATGCATGGCGTTGGTACCGAAACGGTAGAGAAGGTATTTGCTAAAGCAGGTTTTCCTAATTTGGTTTTAGTGAGCGAACAAGCACATCCAGATCCAGATTTCCCAACTGTGGCATTTCCAAACCCAGAAGAACCAGGCGCGATTGATTTGGCGCTGGCAAAGGCGCAGGAAGTTGGCGCTGATTTAGTTATCGCCAATGACCCTGATGCAGATCGCTGCGCTGCTGCAGTAAATGATCCAAGCGGTGGTTGGCGAATGCTGCGCGGTGATGAACTCGGCATAATCTTCGGAGAATGCATCGCGCGCGCTATGGCGCAAGATAAGTCAAAGTCCGGTGCCTTTGGTAATTCAATTGTCTCTTCATCTGCGCTGCGCAAGATTGCCGCTCACTATGTAATCGACTTTAAAGAAGTCTTAACTGGCTTTAAATGGTTAGCTAAAATTGAGGATCTCGCCTTTGGTTATGAAGAGGCGATCGGTTATGCCGTGGATTCTGAGACTGTTAACGATAAGGATGGCGTTTCTGCCGCGCTTTTCTTAGCGCAAATTGCAACTGATCTAAGCGCAGAAGGAAAAACGCTTTTAGATCTTTTGAATGAGGTTTGGGCACGTCACGGCTTCCACGGCACAGAACAAATATCAATTCGAGTTAGCGATATGTCGCGAATTACCGAACTTCTCGCAGGTTTGCGTAAGAACCCTCCTGCAGAAATTGCCGGCCGTGCGGTATCGTCGATTGATGATTTGGCAGCGCCTAAAGATGGACTTCCTCCGACAGATGGGTTGCGAATCTGGCTTGATGGTGGAGTTCGCGTCATCATTCGTCCAAGCGGCACGGAAGCAAAGATGAAGTGCTACATAGAGGTCATTACCAAAGATCAACTGTCGGCAAACTATCTTTTAAACCAATTACGTCAACCGCTTAAGGATTTTTTAGCATGAACTTCTATGGAATAGTCGATGGCAGTGAAAGTTCGCTAAAGAATTTTCTCTCACAACTTCCTGGAGTAGACCAAGTTGGCGCTGAAGCACGCGCGGCGATGCTGGCAACTCGAAGTATTAAGACAACAAGTAAGCGTTGGGCAATTGATACTGCAATATCGATGGTTGATCTAACAACGCTCGAAGGCGCCGATACTCCTGGAAAGGTTCGTGCACTTTGCACAAAAGCGGTACGCCCTGATCCAACAGATTTAACGATTCCCAGTGTCGGCGCAGTCTGTGTTTACAACGATATGGTTTCGATTGCGCGAACTCATTTAGATGCCATCGGCGGAAAACATGTTCCCGTTGCTGCTGTTTCCACCGCGTTTCCATCAGGTCGTGCATCAATGGAAGTTAAAATCCAGGATACGCAAGATGCGATCGATGCCGGCGCAGCCGAAATAGATATGGTGATCGATCGCGGTGCTTTTTTAGCGGGCAAATATGGTTTGGTCTTTGATGAGATCGTAAAGATTCGCGAAGTATGCGGAGATCGTGCACATCTAAAAGTTATCTTCGAAACAGGTGAATTAGTTACCTATGACAATGTTCGCAAAGCCTCATATCTGGCGATGCTAGCTGGTGCAGATTTCATAAAAACTTCAACGGGCAAAGTCGCACCTGCCGCTACTCCCCCAGTTGTGCTTGTGATGTTAGAGGCGGTCCGTGATTTCCATGCGATGACTGATCGTCGTATCGGAGTAAAGCCGGCAGGAGGAATCCGCAACACTAAAGATGCGATTAAGCAGTTAGTGCTAGTGAATGAAACTGCCGGCCCGGAATGGCTGACACCAGAGCTCTTCCGCATCGGTGCAAGTGCTCTACTGAACGACCTATTGATGCAACGCATGAAAATGGATGATGGCTACTACGCTAGCCCTAACTACGTAACGATAGATTAAGAGAAGGCGCCAAGGAAAAGTAATGACTTTCGAATATGCACCAGCACCCGAGTCTCGCGCAATCGTTTCGATTAAGCCGAAGTATGGACATTTTATCGATGGCAAATTTGTAAATGGACGCAATCATTTTGCGACAATTAACCCGGCAACGGAAGAGGTCCTAAGTCAGATCGCGCTCGGAAACGCTAGCGATGTTGATAAGGCAGTTATTGCAGCACAGAAGGCTTACACAAAGGTTTGGTCAAAACTATCTGGCAAAGAGCGCGGTAAGTATCTCTATCGCATTGCCCGCATCTTGCAAGAACGGGCCCGCGAATTTGCAGTACTTGAAACTCTAGATAACGGTAAGCCAAT
>CAZKNQ010000042.1:0-7213 GCA_964554225.1 uncultured Candidatus Planktophila sp. | reverse complement strand
GAGTCGAAACACCGATGTAAGAAACATCTTCAATACGTCCGCCAGTCAGCACGTTCCCTGAGACTGGTGTATCTAACAATGAGATGCGGAATTTTTCAGGACGTATCCCCGCGTACATAGAGTTATCAACAGCATGCGAACGATTTTTAGGAAGTGAAATCTTCTGACCGTAGAGATCAGCGATTATTGAATCTCCATCATTTCCGGTAATTGTTCCCTTAATTAGATTTGATTGGCCGAGGAAGTTGGCCACGAATGCGGTCTTTGGATTGTCGTAGAGATCGGCAGGAGATCCCATCTGCTCAATCTTTCCCTCATTCATAACCGCGATGGTGTCGGCCATAGTCATGGCTTCTTCTTGATCGTGGGTCACGTGAACGAAAGTTAAACCCACTTCTTTCTGAATCCATTTGAGTTCGATCTGCATTTGGCGACGCAATTTAAGATCGAGCGCGCCAAGAGGTTCATCGAGAAGTAGCAACGCTGGACGGTTAACGATTGCGCGCGCCAGGGCGATGCGCTGTTGCTGTCCACCAGATAGTTGGGTTGGCTTGCGACCTGCCAGATGTGGAAGTTCAACTAGGTTAAGGACTTTATTAACTTCGGCATCTACATCTTTAATACCGCGCCGGCGCAGGCCGAAAGCGATATTTTCAAAGATAGTTAGATGTGGAAATAGCGCGTAGTTCTGGAAAACTGTATTGATTGGTCGCTGATAAGGCTTTGTTGTAGTGATATCAGTTTCACCTAAGTGAATACTGCCAATCGTTGGTTCTTCGAGTCCTGCGATCATGCGCAAGGTTGTTGTCTTACCGCACCCTGAAGGTCCAAGTAGTGCAAAGAATGAACCTTTAGGGATGGTAAGTGAAAGATCATCTACCGCCTTGAAATCACCATACTCTTTAGTGATCCGAGTAAGTATTAAATCCCCTCGCGCTGAACTAGCGTCAAAAGACACTTAGTTGCCGGCAGCCTTCTGGAAAGCTTCAGTCCAAGCAGTCTCTTCTGTTGGAGTTAGCGAACGGAAGACGCTGAGGTTCTTCATAGTGGCTTCAGTTGGGAAGATGTATTCACTCTTAGCTAGCTCTGGATCAATTTTTTCCATCTCAGCTTGAGCGCCCTTTACTGGTGTTACATAGTTAACGTAAGCAGCAACCTCAGCGGCAATCGCTGGGTCGTAGTACCAGTTAATCAACTTCTCGGCGCTTGCCTTAGCCTCTGGAGTTACAGTTGATGGGATCAACATATTGTCACCTGAAATTGTTCCGCCTGACTCTGGGATTGCGAAGTCAAACTTGCCTTCATTTTCTGAAGCCAAGATAAACATATCTCCAGACCAGCCAATAACTGCTGTCGCATCCCCTGATGTCAGATCTTCTGCGTATTCGTTGCCCTTAACGCCGCGGATCCAACCATCTGAAATCTTGCCAGCCATGAAATCTACTGCGTTCATGTATTGATCTTCGGTAACAGTTGCAGGATCTGCACCTTGCGCTAGCAAGATAATGCCGATTGTGTCGCGAAGTTCAGAGAGCACAACGATCTTTCCCTTGTTCTGCGGAGCAAAGAGATCATCGAGTGTGCGAATTCCCTTTGGATTCTTCTCGGTGTTCCAACCGAAACCACCCATAATGCCCTGCCAGGTAAGTGTTGACTCGCGATTTGGATCGTAGGAAGGTGAGGCAAGGGTGTCGAGAATATTTGTCTTATTTGGAATATTTGCTGCATCAAACTTTTGTGCATAACCCAGGCGAATCCAACGCGCTGCCATCCAGTCAGTTGGGCAGACAAGGTCATAGCCGATATCTTCATTTAGTTTCAATTGAGCTTGAACTTTTCCGAAGAACTCATCGTTGTCGTTGTAATCTTCGAAGTATTTAGTTTCGATTCCAGTTGATTCAGAGAACTTATCAAGTGTTGGATAAGTTTTATTTTCTTCATCGAAATCTAAGTAAAGTGGCCAGTTACCCCAACGTACTAATTCGCCTGATGCGGCAGAATCGCCACCTGAACCACATGCGGCGAGCGCACCAGCAGCGCCAACGCCACCGATACCTGCGAGAACTGCGCGGCGAGAAACTCGCGCGTTGATAATTGATCGAGCTTCTGGTGAAAGTGCAGGTTTCTTAGCCATCGAGATGGGCTCCTTTTTTATTTTCCGGAACAAGGGACGGTTGTGCAGGGCTCATTATGTAACCGATTTGCCCTGCAAGCCAAACGATTTCGCTGTGATTTAGCGAAAATTTACCGAGATTTTTACCCGTTTAGGTTGGTCATGACGTGCTTGATACGGGTGTAATCCTCAAAGCCGTAGCTCGAAAGATCCTTGCCGTATCCAGAGCGCTTGAAGCCACCGTGTGGCATCTCGGCGACGATTGGGATGTGGGTGTTGATCCAAACGCATCCAAAGTCAAAGGCCTTGGCCATACGCATTGCGGTGCCGTGATCCTTGGTCCAGACAGATGATGCCAGGCCGTACTCGACTCCATTGGAGAGCGCGATCGCTTCGGCTTCATCCTTAAACTTCTGAATAGTGATAACTGGTCCGAAGATTTCAGATTGGATGTGCTCATCCTGCTGACGCAGATCAGCGATCACCGTTGGAGCGATGAAATAACCGGCGCGATCTAGGGCAGACCCACCAGCAACAACGCGAGCATGAGTTGGCACGCGATCTAGAAAACCCTTAACACGTTCGAATTGCGCTGCGTTATTTACTGGCCCGACGATTACATCTTCATTCGGCATGCCCACTGCGATCTCGTTCGTTGCTTGGTTGGCAAGAAGTTTGACCATCTCTTCATAAACGCCTTCTTGCACCAAGACGCGAGTTGCGGCGGTGCAATCTTGACCCGAGTTGAAGTATCCCGCGATGGCAATTCCCGCAGCGGCGGCTTCAAGGTCGGCATCGTTAAAGACAACAACTGGTGCTTTGCCACCGAGTTCAAGGTGAACGCGCTTTAACTGCTTGGCAGCGCTTCCGGCAACTTCCATACCTGCGCGAACCGAACCAGTAATTGAAACCATGGCGGGGGTTGCATGTTCAACAACAGCTTTTCCGGTTTCACGTTCTCCACAAATTACGTTGATTACTCCATCTGGTAAAAACTCGCCCATGATCTCGGCCATAAAGACGGTCGAAGCTGGAGTGGTATCACTTGGTTTGAGCACAACTGAGTTACCGGCAGCAATTGCGGGAGCCCATTTCCAAACCGCCATCATCATTGGGTAGTTCCATGGTGTGACTTGTCCGCAAACACCAACAGGTTCGCGACGTATAAATGAGGTCATGCCCTTCATATATTCACCAGCGGACTTGCCTTCTAGATTACGGGCAGCACCTGCGAAGAAACGGATTTGATCAATCATGGGCGGAACTTCTTCTGAAGTTGTTAGCCCAATTGGCTTTCCGCAGTTTTCAGATTCAATTGCGATGATTTCATCGGCGCGAGATTCGATCGCATCGGCGATTTTTAGAAGAGCGCGTTGGCGCTCTGAAGGAGTTGAATCACGCCATTCGGTGAAGGCGTTAGCGGCAGCAGACATAGCCTTATCGACATCTGCCGCGTTTGATTTTGGAGCAGTTGCGAATGCTTGACCTGTCGCTGGGTTAATCAGAGTTGTAGTCTCCCCGGAAGATGAGTCAACTAACTTTCCATTAACAAAGTTCTGCAACTTCTTCATTTTACTTCTGCCCCTTTACTGCACGAATCAGCTGATCGCCATGATCAACTGGATGTTTTGAATAACCTTCTAACCATTTAGCAATTGTGTAGTGACCTGATTCAGAATGCACGCCTGACTTTTCCAAATCTGACTCTTCTAGTCGCTTCACAATGTCTAAAGAGCCCGCGCGAACTGCGGCAAAAACTGCGATTGAATTTTCAACAGGCGCGCTCTCGTAACCAAGTTGTGGAGCAGTTGCCCAAAGATTTTCATCATAACCTTGAATAATCGAACCTTCTGGTTCGGCAACCAAGCGGCGCAGGCGCGCATATGACTGTGCTTCTGAATCAGCGAGGTGATGAATAATCTGACGGGCAGACCAACCTTCAGGATCCTTGATATCTAATTGATCGGCCATTACTCCACGCGCCAAATTTAAAAAGTATTGAGTTGATGATTCATAGACCGCGGCCAATTCTTGGATGCTCATGCCCTGTGTGCTCATGGCTTGGAGTCTATTTACTCTTTTCGGCTGCTGCCAACTGTCCGCAAGCGCCATCAATTTCGCGCCCGCGGGTATCGCGCACCGTGACGGGAACGCCATAGTTTTCCAGGATTCTCACAAACTCGACCTCATCTTCGCGGCGGGATGCAGTCCATTTTGATCCAGGCGTTGGGTTGAGCGGGATTAAATTAACGTGGGCATTGCGGCTCTTGAGTAAGCGCCCCAGCAAATCAGCACGCCAAGATTGATCGTTGATATCGCGAATTAACGCGTACTCGATTGAGTATCGGCGGCCAGTTTTCTTCTCATATGCATCGGCTGCAGCCAAAACTTCGCGAACCTTATAGCGAGAGTTAATTGGCACAAGTGAATCACGGAGTTCATCATCGGGTGTATGCAAAGAAACTGCCAAAGTGCAGTTGATGCCTTCACCCATTAATTTCTCAATGCCATTTACAAGCCCAACCGTGGAAACTGTTACTGAGCGAGCGGAAATTCCCAAACCATCTGGGTTTGGATCTGTGATGTTGCGCAGCGTACGAACAACTGCGTTGTAATTAGCAAGCGGCTCACCCATTCCCATAAATACGATATTAGAAAGTCGCGCTTCTCCGCCAGGTAGTTCACCATTTGCACAAGCTCGTGCTGCAGCCACGATTTGTTCGGTGATTTCACCGGCAGTTAAATTTCGAGTTAGCCCAGCCTGACCAGTTGCACAGAATGGACAGTTCATTCCACACCCTGCTTGAGATGAGATACAAACCGTGACTCGATCTGTATAACGCATCAATACGGATTCAACTAATACCCCATCATGCAATTTCCAGAGATCTTTGCGAGTCATTCCATTATCCGTGGTTCGTGACGCGACAAGTTGAATTAACTTTGGCGTTAGCGCATCAGCTATTAATTGTCGTTCAGCCGCCGGGATATCTGTCCACTCTTCAGGGTTGTTCGATAGGTGAGAGAAGTAATGAGTTGCCACCTGAGAAGCGCGAAAAGGTTGCAGGCCAAGTTCTTTCGCCCAGATCTTTCGATCGGCAGGAGATAAATCTGCTAAATGTTTCGGCGCTTTCTTACGTTGTACCGGTTCATCAAAGACTAGTTTTATCTCGTTCATAGGTAACGCTTAACTAGTTCAAGGGCTAGCCAAAGCGCAGGTGCTGAAAGCAGAACTGAATCTAAGCGATCGAGCATTCCGCCGTGGCCTGGCAATAGATTGCCCATATCTTTTAAGGACATATCGCGCTTTAGTGCGCTCTCAATTAAATCACCAGAAGTTGCGGTAAATACGATCATCAAACCAGCGACAATACCTATCCACCATTGCATCTCCAAGATGTAATGGAAAGCAAGTGCTCCACCAATTGAGGTAAAGATAATTGAACCAGCAAGACCTTCCCAAGATTTCTTAGGGCTGATCTTTGGCACCATCGGATGTTTTCCAAGTAAAACGCCTACTAAATATCCGAATGTGTCGTTACATCCAACGAGTACTACAAAGGTCATAACGCGTTCCAGGCCAGTGCTTGGGCGGGCGAGCAAGATCAGGAAACCCGCCATAAATGGCAGATAAATAAGCGCCATTGTTGTAGCCGTTGCATTTGCCACAAACTTTTCTGGTCCACGGCGAAGAAGTGAAATAAGCAATACCGGGAATGCAATCGCAGTTGCGATCGCAAGGCCCGCAACTGCACCTACCCAGGTCGCATAGCTAAGTCCGATAGTTGCAAGGGCTAATCCACGAAATGAGATGTAGATATCACGCTGCGCGAGAGCCTTAGATAATTCGCGAACACCCAGAACAACTGCAACTGCTACAACTGCGGCAAAAATAACGCGTTCATAAGCCAAGGCAAACCAAACAAGTGCAATTAACGATAGCGAGACAGCGATAGAGGGAAGGAGCTTTCTTCCCGCGCGCTTGTTAATCGCCTCGTTTATCGAATGTAAATCAGACACTTGTTGGTGTTAAGAACTTCTAGACTTCTAGAAGTTCAGCCTCCTTATGCTTGAGGAGTTCATCAATCTTGGCGACGTGCTCTGATGTTACTTTTTCAAGTTCTTTCTCGCCACGCGCTAAATCATCTTTTCCAATGTCGCCATCTTTTTCGAGTTTTTCCATAAGTTCTTTGGCGGCACGGCGAATATTGCGGATTGAAACCTTTGAATCTTCCGCCTTACCTTTGGCTACTTTGATGTAATCCTTACGGCGTTCCTCAGAAAGTTGTGGCAGAGCAACGCGGATAACCACGCCATCATTGCCAGGATTTACTCCGAGATCAGATTCACGGATCGCCTTTTCAATGCTCGCCATCGCTCCTTTATCGAAAGGGGCAACTATTGCCATGCGCGCTTCTGGGACTTGAATTGAAGCAAGTTGTGAAAGAGGTGTATAGGTGCCGTAGTAATCAACCATGATCTTGTTAAAGAGTGCGGGATGAGCGCGGCCGGTGCGGATTGTTGCAAAGTCATCCTTAGCAACTTCTACAGCCTTATCCATCTTGCTCTGCGCATCGGCTAGAGCACTTGCTACATCTGCCATTTTCTAACTCCTCTAATTTGGTAAAACTTTGGTAAAACTTTGGGAAAACTTTTATGGTTAAGAAACCAAAGTGCCGATCTTTTCGCCACGTACCGCGCGTGCGATATTGCCGTTGGCCATAAGATCGAAGACGATGATAGGGAGCTTGTTCTCACGGCAGAGGCTAAAAGCTGCGGCATCGGCAACAGCCAGTGATTTAGAAAGTACTTCGTCATAGGAAATATCATCAAACTTTGTGGCACTTGAATCCTTCTTTGGATCTGCGCTGTAGACGCCATCAACGCCGCTCTTTGCAAGAAGGAGCGCTTCTGATCCAATTTCAAGTGCGCGTTGTGCGGCAACTGTGTCGGTTGTGAAGAATGGCATTCCTGCGCCTGCACCGAAAATTACTACGCGACCTTTTTCAAGGTGGCGAATTGCGCGGCGTGGGATGTATGGCTCGGCAACTTGTCCCATGGTGATCGCAGTTTGTACGCGAGTGTCGACGCCTTCTTTTT
>CAZKNQ010000041.1:0-7219 GCA_964554225.1 uncultured Candidatus Planktophila sp. | reverse complement strand
GGCGTTGAGTTCTTACCGAATTTGATTGCAACGACGGCGATCAGCGCCAATAACGAAAGGGTTAAAGCAAGGGATCCACTGTAACCAAAATAATGTGGCAACCAAGTTGTCGGAGCATCGCTAATTGATTTTGAATACAAAGCATTCCAACTCTTGAAACCAAGTCCGAAACCAATTAGCGAGCCAAAGAGCGCAGGGTATGCGCGAAGTGATCCTTGTCCAATGCGATAGAGATGGCCGCTAATGCAGGCACCTGAGAGCGCCATACCGATTCCGAATGCCAGACCTGCGGCAACTAAAGCTGCACTAACAGGTCCGATATGTGCGTTGGGCGGAAGGCGATCTGAACTTGTATCAGGTAAAAATTGTCCAAAGATTACTGCGTAACCAATTGCACCGACCGCAATTGCGCTAAGAATTGAAAGAAAAGGCGTGGTGTCGCGATCTTCAATTGCGTCACGGAAGATACAGAAAAAACAGAAACGACCTCTCTCGAAGGCGATTCCGAGAGCACTGCCAATCAATAGCGAGAGCGCTGCATTAGTACCAGTTCCTTCGTTATCGCTTAATTGGTATGCAGTAAATAACAATCCAATCACCAACAAGCCTGCTAACCCTGTTCTTACAGAATCACCTTTGCTCCAGGTAGAAACCTCAGTAGAGGTTCCGGAATCTCCAGAACCTCTACCAAAGTTAGTAACTGTGCTAATTACGCTGCTCCCCAAATAGTTCCGGCTGGGTTGTTAATTGGATTTCCAACGCCATTGCCGTACTCAGTCCAAGAACCGTCATAGTTCTTTACGTCATATCCAAGGATTTCGCTAAGTACGAACCAGGTTAGAGATGAACGCTCACCAATACGGCAGTAAGTAATGATTTGCTTCTTGCCATCAATCCCCTTATCGGCGTAGAGCTTCTTGAGCTCTGCAACTGATTTAAAGGTTCCATCAGCATTCACATTAGATCCCCATGGCACGTTAACAGCACCTGGGATATGTCCTGCGCGAACGGCTAGTTCTTGGAAACCTGCTGGTGCAAAGATTTTGCCATTGTATTCATCTGCAGAGCGAATATCGACTATATCTGCTGAACCCTTCTTGCGAACTGCAGGAAGTACATCGCGAATCAAAGTTGCACGGATGGATTTGTCCGCCTTAGTTGCAACGAAGTTCCCTTCTTTAGGAGTTGGAACAACAGTTGTGAAAGGGCGACCATCCTTCTCCCACTTAACGCGTCCACCATCCACTAAGCGAACATCTTCAATGCCGTAAGTGTTAAAGATCCATGCGCCCCATGCAGCAAACCAGTTGTTCTTATCTCCATAGAGAACCACGGTTGAGTTCTTGTTGATTCCGGCAGCGCGCGCTAGCTTCTGAAAGCGTGCACCTGCAACGATGTCACGGTTTACAGTTTCAACTAGATCTGTGTACCAGTTGAACTTAACGGCGTTCTTGATGTGTCCTCGCTCGTAAAGTCCAGCCTCGGTACTTACTTCAATAATCTTTACATCTGGATTATCGAGATTCTTTTCAAGCCAATCGGCTTGCACAACAGCGCGAGCCAAATTCTTTGGCGCAGCATTGGCAGGTGTTGAAATAACTCCGGCAATCAAACCGAAGCTAAGTAAAGCAATAAAAATATTCTTCGGTCGAACTACTTGATTCTTAAACATAATTATCTCCTTAAAAGTTTTTTGGGTGAAAAATTGATTTGAATATAGGGTTTAAGGGCTTGCTTAAAGACAGCAGGCAGAAGTGTTTACACGGCAAAAATCAATAATGCGACGTTTTGTAAACATGGTGGAAATATAAATGGCTTGTAAACCAAACGCAACACGCCAATTATTTGCAGATGCGATCTATAAATAATTATTTATATTTATGAGTCTCATTTGGATAAGCTGCGCACACTGCGCGCCATATTTCATGCGGTTCCAACCCAGATTTCAACGCTTCATCAACACTCTTACTGCCAAGTTCGGTAATTGCAATGTCTTTGCAGAAAGATGGCGCCCACTGCTCTCCAAATGAGAGAGTTAAACGTTCTCGGAGATCGGATATACGCATTTATTCAGCGAATAAGTATTAAAAAAGGGTGCGATCGACTAAGAGTTCGGCTTGTTCGCGGGATTGTGCCGGCGTTAGTGGTTGCAATGCTTGCCCCATCAACCAACGCATGGCGACACCTGTGCCTGCAGCAGATTTTGTAGCGGTATATAAACACTTGGCCAGTTCTAGATAAAGCGGGTGTTCGGCATGAGAAAGCATTTCAGTGAGCGCTGATTTATCGTGGATTCGCATCGCAGAAAGCGCACCATCGGTCGATATGTAAAGCGAGAGCTTTTCTAGCGCATCAGCTGGAGTTCCCGCCTTGTTCGCCAGGTCAATCATGAATTCAACTTCAGCAGTAATTAGTGCAGCAATAACTGCAGATTTGTCGCGGTAATGATTGTATAAAGTTGCACGCGATACTTGAGAGGCATCAGCGATCTCGATCATGGAAATATTTGATAAACCGAATTGGGAAATTAATTTCTTGGCGCCTTCTAAAATTGCACTTTCGGTGCGGCGATGAGTTGCGCCTTGGGTGGCGTACTTAGGCTGCGTCGACAACGGACAACTTCGCACTCTCTTGAGACTTGAGCTCAAGTGAGACGTTGGCAATCACAGAAGAGAGAGTCAGATCTAGCGCTTCGCAGATTGCATTTAAAAGTTCTGAGGAAGCTTCCTTTTGACCGCGTTCTACTTCAGAGAGGTAACCAAGTGAGACACGCGCTTGACGTGCAACATCGCGCAAGGTGCGTGACTGTTCAGTGCGGGCAGCGCGCAGGGTCTGGCCAACTGCAGTACGTAATAGCGCCATGGTGGTCAACCCTTCTCTTATTTATCGCGTTGTCTAAGGATACGCGCAAATGAGGCGATCGCGCTTGCTATGGTGGCGTTTCGCACTACTTCACGTTCACCAGAGAGCGAAAGTTCGATTACTTGAACCATCGGACCGACAAAGGCTACGAAAACTCGGCCGGCATCAGAGCCATCGGCTGGGCCAGGACCTGCGACTCCGGTTGTTGCAATCGCCCAGGTGGAACCAAAAGATTTATTGGCACCGCGCCCCATTTCAATAGCTACCTCTTCGCTTACAACTGTGTGTTCTGCGATAACTGATTCATCCACATTGAGGTGCGAAACTTTTATCTCGGGACGGTAAGCCGTAAGTGACCCAAGGAAAACATCAGAGGCGCCGGGAACTATTGTTAGCGCATTGCTTAGTCCGCCTGCCGTTAAGGATTCAGCAGTGGAAAGAGTTTCACCACGGGCGCGCAGTGAATTATGTATATCGGATACAAGTCCGAGGATCTCATTTGAAAGCGCCATAGTGACTCCGAATGATTCTAATTTGTGGTCTGAGGTCTGAAGGCAGATCGTACATAGTAAGCACCGGTCACGATAGTTAGTGCGATTGCGATATACATAAATCCATCACGAAACCAGTAGAGCGAAGGATCTAACGGGAGAACATAGAATCCTGTTCCGAATCCTTGGAAGGCAGCCTTTATCTTTCCGCCCTTATTGGCTGGAATAACTCCCCGCTTAACAATGGCTAATCTAAAGAAAGTTATTCCGATTTCGCGAGCCAAAATAACGATGGTGATCCACCAAGGCATGCGGTCGAGAATTGAAAGGCAGATCATGGCAGTTCCGACCATCGCCTTGTCAGCAACCGGATCTAGGAATTTACCGAGCTCAGTAATTTGCTGGCGGCTGCGCGCTAACTTGCCATCGACAATATCGGTCAGACCTAAGATAAAAAATATCCACCACGAAATAATCTGCCAGTTGTAATCATCTCCCCCATTCATGAAGAGAGCGACGGCGCCGAAAGGAATTAGAACCAATCGTGCAATGGTTAAAGAGTTCGGAGTTATGAAGTCAGGAACACCGACACTATTAATTTTCACAACGCACGCGCCACTAAATCTGCACCCATGGATTCGATAACCACGGCATCAATATATTGCCCAACTTTAAAGTTAGTTCCGATAAATGAAGTTGTGCCATCGACTTCGGGACCTTGGTGTGCGGCGCGACCTTCCTGAAGCTCTTCATCTTCAATCAGGACGCGCACTGTCTCGCCTATGCGGCCGGCTGCCCGCATAGAAACCAGCTCATCAGCCAGCGAGGATAAAGCCTCGACTCGTTCGCGGATAACTTCTTCGGCAACCTTATCTGTTAGATCGAGGGCCTCAGTATTGTCTTCATCAGAGTATCCAAAGATGCCGATTGCATCTAACTTCGCGGCAGTAATGAAGCTAGCAAGATCGTCAAAATCTTCTTGCGTCTCCCCCGGAAAACCAACGATAAAGTTCGAACGAATACCTGCCTCAGGAGATAAAGCTCTGATTTGTGTAATTAGATGCAAGAATTTTTCAGAATCTCCAAAGCGGCGCATGCGGCGTAAAACCGTAGGGCTACTGTGCTGGAAAGAGAGATCAAAATATGGAGCAATTTTTTCATTTTCAATCATCGCCTGCAGCAACGATGGACGCATCTCGGCTGGTTGCAAATAGGAAAGTCGAACCCGTTCAATACCTTCAATGGCAGCAAAGTCAGGAAGTATCTTCTCCATCAATTTTAAATCACCAAGGTCTTTGCCGTATGAAGTTGTATTTTCACTCACCAAGAAAAGCTCAGTGACCCCGTTCTTAGCCAACCATTTTCCCTCTTCAATTATCTCAGTTGGTTTGCGCGAGATAAATGAACCACGGAAATATGGAATCGCACAGAAGGAACAGCGGCGATCACAGCCAGAGGAAATCTTTAACGGTGCCCAAGGAGCATCACCTAAACGTTTGCGAAAGAGCGAACCACCTGCGCCAAGTGAAGATGCATATGACTCGTCTCGATTTCCTTGTAACGCTTCTTGTCGTGCCGCTGGGCGATCAGCTGGCGCAATTGGCAATAAAGACCTGCGATCTCGTGGGACATGTGGAGTGTGTGCATTTCCAGAGACAATTGATTGCAAGCGGCCTGAAATATCTTGGTAATCATCAAAACCCAAAATTCCATCGGCTTCAGGTAACGCTTTGGCTAACTCTTGACCATAACGCTCTGCCATACAGCCAACCGCTACAACAGCACGCGTAGTTCCATGGCCTTTTAGCGAGTTCGCTTCAAGCAAGGCATCGATTGAATCCTTCTTTGCAGATTCAATAAAGCCGCAAGTATTAACAACTGCAACCTCGGCATCCTCGACATCACTTACCAAAGTCCAGCCATCGGCTGCTAAACGTCCGGCAAGTTCTTCGGAGTCGACTTCATTGCGGGCACAGCCCATGGTGACTATTGCAACTGTCCGACTCATTTGTCAGATGGTACAGCGTACTGAGATTACTTGGATCTAAAAGTCTTACGAATCTCCTCGTTACGCGCACCTAATGGCGCTAATTTCTCACCATTTAGCGTTAAATCAAGATCTCCGGCATTACTTAGATAAATACTGATAGATGTCTGCGCAGTAAAACTCTTGGTATCACCTTGAAAAATTGGGTCTTGAAATAGTGTCTTGCCACCTGCGACTACATGAATATTTGAACTTCCACGCGTTGCTGAAATAGTTAACTTCATTTCTCCATCGGCTGGTGCCGGAACAGTTTCGGTCGTAGCCGGCTTGGTGGCTTCACCCATTGCCGAATTCGCTGGAGTTGGTGTTGCGGAAGCTGTGGCAGATGGTGTTGCAGTCGCAACTGGAATAACAGTGGTTTCAGAATTTGAAATAATGACTTGGCCTACGGCAATCGCAGATAAGAGAACTACTGAAGCTATTACAAGTGACTTAGGTTTAATTGATTTACGTTCGGTTGGAATCTTCGTCACATTATTTTCGACCAACATGTCGTGAATTTTTCGAGATTCGCTGGAATGCTCATCATTGTAAAGATCAATTAGCGTCTGGGGATCAACAAAAATATGAGATGCGATGTTGCGAAGATGTCCACGTGCATAGGTGTCGCCTCCGCAGTTGACGAACTTATTTCTCTCCATCTCAACAAGTAATCCAGGGCGAATGCTCACGCGCGATGCGAGTTCGTCAATGCTAAGGCCGGCGCTTTGACGCGCTCCTTGCATAAATTCACCAAGTGACATGACTACTCGCAATGTTAAAGATCGGAAACTTCTAAGGTGCAAAGTCTAGAACCGCAATAGCCCGCGGTATAGATGTAGGGGTGAATATCAGGTGAAATCACCCCTGAAGGTAGTCCCCTATTCGGATACTCTCGCCAGTATCAATAATCGCGGAGCGTGGCTAGAACCGAGTCGAGTTCATCAGGCTTAACCATCACGACTCTAGCCTTGGAACCTTCAGATGGACCAACGATGCCGCGCGACTCCATCAGATCCATCAAGCGACCAGCTTTTGCAAAACCAACTCTAAGTTTGCGTTGCAGCATTGAAGTCGAGCCAAACTGAGTTCCAACAACTAATTCAATGGCTTGAAGAAGCAGATCTAGATCATCGCCAATCTCTTTATCGATCATCTTTGAAGTCTGTGGTGCCGCTGTTACATCTTCGCGATAGCGAGGTGAGAGTTGTTTCTTAACGTGGTTGGTAACTGCTTCGATTTCGCGTTCGGAAACGTAAGCGCCCTGAATACGGATAGCGCGGGAAGCCCCCATTGGAATAAACAATCCATCACCTTGCCCAACCAACTTCTCTGCACCAGGGCTATCTAAGATAACGCGGCTATCAGCCAAAGAACTCGTTGCAAATGAAAGACGCGATGGAACGTTTGCCTTAATCAGACCGGTTACTACATCTACCGATGGACGCTGGGTTGCGAGAACCAAGTGAATTCCTGCAGAACGTGCCAACTGAGTAATTCGGACAACTGATTCTTCAACTTCACGTGCTGCGACCATCATTAAATCTGCAAGCTCGTCAATAATGACAAGTAGGTAAGGGTATGGCTCTACTACGCGATCACTTCCGGGAGGTGGGATAACTTTTCCGGCGCGAACGGCCTTATTGAAATCATCAATATGTCTAAACCCAAAGGTTGAAAGATCTTCATAGCGAAGATCCATTTCACGAACCACCCAAGTAAGGGCATCTGCTGCTTTCTTTGGATTGGTAATGATTGGGGTAATCAAATGTGGAATGCCCTCGTAGGCGGTTAACTCAACTCGCTTGGGATCAATTAAAACTAAGCGCACTTCATCAGG
>CAZKNQ010000040.1:0-7232 GCA_964554225.1 uncultured Candidatus Planktophila sp. | reverse complement strand
GCGCGTTCTGGTGCGGTGAAGTGGAAGCGCGCCAGACGCATTCCGGCGTTATCGCGTTGTTCTTGTGTGCCTTCGGCGATGATCTTAGAAAGTGGCGTTCCTTCTAACCATTCTGAAACTAAGACTTTATCTGATGACATAACGACCTTTGGAATCGCAACGTCAGGATCGTTCTCATATGCGCGCCAGCAAGCCTCTTGTGCCTCTGCTTCATATTTGTAATCAACTTCTTCAATGATGCGCGCACGAAGTTCTTCAAGGAGTGGCTTCATATCAAGACCAGGCAGAACTAATTGGAAGATCTTGGCAAAGCGTTGAATCTGATTTAAGTCAGAGATTAATGCTTCAGCAGCACCTGGATATTGAATCTTGACTGCAACTGGGCGGCCATCTTTCCAAACACCTTTATGCACTTGGCCGATAGATGCCGAAGCAGTCGGTTTATCTTCAAATGAGGTGAAGTTATCTCGCCAGTTTTCGCCAAGTTCTTTCGCCAAAACTTTATGTACAACGCGGGTTGGAAGAGGAGGCGCAGACTCCTGCAACTTAGTAAGCGTTTCGCGATAAGGCTTGGCAATATTTTCGGGAAGCGCAGCTTCAAATACGGAAAGTGCTTGCCCGAATTTCATCGCGCCACCCTTGAGTTCGCCAAGAACCTTAAAGAGTTGCTCCGCGGTCTTCTCTTGAATATCTGTGATTACAACCGAAGATGATTGGCCAACGAGTTGTTTACCAAGACCTAGAACACCGCGACCTGCCAAACCGACAGGGATAGAAACCATCTTCGCTGAACGAGCAGCGGTGGATTTCGGAATCTCCGTTTCGATCTGATCCTTCTTGGCCATGCCCGTATTCTTTATTAGAAAGGGGCATTTGCGCTATTTGAAAATCGTTTACCAACTGCACCCACACATGGGATGGCGGGAAATCTTGATGTGTTCTGTATTACAGAGATCGGTTAGGTCGATGGCAATCGCACCACGTGTTAAAACGGCGCTACCTGTGTCGATTATTGAGAGTAGTTGCGAAGCGATAATCGCAGATAGGTAATGCGCACCAACTACTGGAATTTCATCACGCAATTTTGGATATTCAATAACTTCGCAATTTCCTTGATCGTTAATGGTTAGCTCTAAACAGCGCGTACATGGCGTTAAACCTGGCTTAACCAATTGCGAAATGGTTAGCCGTGCACCGCTTATTTCGCTGACCAATATATGTTCTTGTCCCGCAGCCATCCAGAGAGCAAGGATTACCGGATCAATTTCCCCAAAGTGCACCTTGATCACCTGCTCGGCAAAGTTATTGGGCGCTTCTTCAGCGCTCTCTTGAATCGCTGGAAAGAGCGAGAGGCTTTTAGCGATCGCAGCGCTACTCTTTACAAATATCTGTCCATTATCTGTGGCTGATAAATATCCACCAGTTACATCAAGATCGCCAACTATTTCAGCGCCACGGCGAAAGTTCGGTGCAAATTGCGTATCAGTGACACCGCTTGCAATTAATTGCGCATAGAGATGTTGGGCGGCGCGAGAGTTTCCAGAGATTTCAATATGGGCACTTTGTCTTGCACTCACCTTGCTAACTCCTGAGTCGGTAACTCCCGGCAACCACCGAGTTAGCGTTAACTCGGCACCGATGCGATTACTCATTTGAGAGAAGGCGGCATCTTTGCTTCGATCACCAAACTTCTGTGCGCGTTCTGCAATTTGTGAGATAAATCTTTGCGAGATCTGAATTGCGCTATCTTCGGTCTGTAAGAGTTCGTGTGTAGCAAGTTCTGCCAGCAATTCTGCAAAGCTTTCGTGTGAGATTGATAAGTTGGCGCAGATTTCGTTGCGGCTGGCGCCGGTTCTTAGCGCCAAGTAAAGGGCTGGGGCATAGCTGGAATAGATTGCAATCTGCGAGCGCGAGTTTCCAATTAGATAGCCGTTAGCCACGTGGTTCTGGCGATATAGCGCGGTGCCATCTTTAAGTTTTGGGTTCTTAGTAGTCGCAGTTTGGGAGATTTGGGTTGTCGTCATCTGCGAAGGATTGGCGTTAAGGCCAAGCAAGTGCGGTGAGGTTGTGGGCGAGCGCAATTTACGCGCGCAAATCTTTACGCAGGGGATAAAAATAAATTCACCCCGTGCTCGCCAACGTGCGGCGAACAACGGGGTGAATCTTTAATGTTGGTGAACTGTGTTACTGAGCCTTGCCAAGAATTCTGTTGACCTTGGTGCCACAGACTGGGCAGATGCCCTGTGCCATGCGACGACCAGAGTCTGAGATCTTCACAGTGCCTTCGAAGTCACGCTTCTCTTTGCACTTAACGCAGTAAGCGTCACCCTTGTATGTCTCTGCTGTCATGATTTGCCTCCAATCGCCGCCTGAGCTCTGAGCGCCCACGCGTGCAAGCATGACGATACCCCTGTCCACGCTCAAATACGCTGAACTAACCCCTAGTTGTGCGGAGTTTTTTTAGCTCTACAGGCTCAGCCAGGGCGCGTTCTGCCGCCTCATACCCGTCTAGATAGGCGCTGGCTAGCTCTGCGTCCTCAAAACGGGCCAAGACCTCGGTAAAGGCTGGGCCGTGGTCGGAATGCTCAAGGTGGATCGCCTCATGGAAGAGGACATAGTCCAAGGCGTAATCCGGGGCGAGCTTTAGGCGATCTGAGATCCGAATCGTGCGGTCAACGCTGGTGCAAGAGCCCCAGCGCTCGCGCATCGGGCGCCAGTTGATTGAAGCCGGACGGGCAGTGATTTCGGGGGCTAGGGATGCCATTAGTTCATTGGTGCGCTCAAGTAGCCGTTCTTCACTCGGTGTTCGCAGCTCTTCTTGGCTACGAATCTTGGCGATCATCTCGGGAACGATCGCGCGTTCATCAGCCTTACTCATCCGCGCAGGAATAGAGACGATGATGCGACCGCCTTGGCGATATGCCGAGATATTTCGTTTGCGACGGGCAGAACGGATTACGAGAATCTCACCTTCTGAAATTCCCGGAAGGGTTGGTTCGTCTTCATCGCCCATATGTAAAAAGTACTCCTTGGAATTGAAATTAACTTCGCTATCGGAGAAATCTCAAGTACGTGTTGAGAGATTTAGCAAGAAATAAAATCTCAATACAAGGCAATTAATGGGTGTGTCAAATCTCTATCTATTTGATTCTGAGCACTTTTGGTCATAAGTTGCGCTTACGAAGTCCTCGGATAACCGTTCTATATCTGCAAGGGGAAGGCAGATATAGCAATGTGCGCCCGGGGACTTCGCTTTTCTTTTCTTAACTAATTCTGAAGTACTAGAGCAAACCCGAGAGATCATCTGGAATAGAAGTGCTTGCCAGGAACTTCTCAGGATCTAATAAATCGTCAGCGGTTGGAAGTAACCCGCTCCAGATTTGATCGCGCTCGCCAACGCTCTTTACTTCACGGATCTTCTTCCAGAAAGCGCTCGCTTCACGAGTTAACTTTGGTGAAACTTGCAACCCAAGCATTGATGAGAATAATTGCTGCGCAGGTGATGATGCTGCGCGACGGCGACGATGTGATTCGCGAAGTTGTTCGATACTCGGAATTCGATCTCCAGCAGCGAGCGAAACTACTTCATCGCTCCAACCATCAATTAACGCCAAAACAGTTTCCAGTTTTAGCAACGCACTCTTTTGCGCAGGTGATTCTTCAGGTGTGAAAATTCCATTATCAAGAGCGAATGAAATCGCTTCTCCTTCACCAGCGCCTTCAAAAGCCTCTTGCGCCTGGCGTTGAATGGCATCGATATCAATATGAATACCTTTTCCATATTCCACAACTGCGCTCTGAATATATGAAACTAGCCAAGGGTTATGCGCAAATAGACGCGCTACAGCGCCTTCGCGCAGAGCATGGAAGATAAAGACTTCAGATTTAGCGATCTCTAAATCAACTGCCCAATTCTCAATGTTTTCTGGAATAACAATGGCGCGGGCAGGATCCAATAGCGGCAGACCAACATCGTGGGCGCCGGTAACGGTTGTGGCTAAGGTTCCAATCGACTGACCTAGTTGAGTTGCAATCATGGTTCCAATAAATGAGCGCAGCATCGCGGTAATCATCTCTATTGGCGGCTGGCCTTGCTCAGGATTGGCGGCTTGTGCGTTCATCGCTTGATCCATTAGATCAGAGATCGCCGAAGATAAACCGGCAGCCAGTGGCTCGATTGTTTTATGCCAACCGGGCATCGTTTCAAGAACCCAGTCCATCCGACTTAGCGCAGTTGGCGCCTGAGTGCATGCTGGAAATGCGGTCGCCTCATTTAGCCAAAGCTCTGAAATTTCAAAGGCGCTTTCAACTACCGAAACATCTTTTGTTCCAAGTGGTTTTAATCCCTGCACTTTTACAAATTTAGTCGCAGTATCACGCGCTGTTGTAATTGAAAGTACTGCTTCTTTTCCATCAGCGCCGCTATTTGCTTTTCCAAATTGTGAAAAGAGAGATGTGAAGGGATTTACAAAACCTGTGGTGTTAATTCCAAGTTGTTCAAATTGCGCCTTCATCTGTTCTTGCATCTGGCGCATCATCGCTTCAAAATCTGGGCTACCTTCATTTCCAGAATTATTGGAGTTATCGGGATCGTTGGGATCATCGGGTGTAAATCCAAAACCGGCCAAAGTCCGACTCCATTCTCTGTTTTTCCTATCCTGTTTTACCTACAACACCTTGGATGCGAAATTCCTTCCCGCAGGCGCTAGGCTATCTAACATGTCCAACGCGTTCACAGCCCTAATCTGGTGGGTAATTCCACTCGCAGGCCTATTGGGCGCCCTTGGCTATGTTGTATGGGTTACCCAATTTAAATCTAAGTTTGAATCTGAAACCACCCGTTCGGTCGGCCAATTTCGACGTTTTCAAGACTCCTTTCGCACCGCCGAAATAACAACTAATACCGCGGCAACTGATGATGATCTAGCTGATCCATCGAGTGATGGCGCACCTGCGGGCTCAAGTACCAGCGACTAAATCTCGTGACCGTTCGACTTCCTCGCACTACATCATTGGTTTTGGCGCTCTTCTTTGGATGTGCCTTTTTAGCTCCTCTTCCATTTGTCGTCTTAATGCCTGGCAGTGCTCAAAATGTTCTAGATCAGAGCGCTAAAGATAAGACGATCACGCTTTCTAAGACAGCGCCGGATTCGCTAAAGCTTTATCCCAGCGATGGAAATCTTTACTTGCTCTCGATCCTCATCAGCAATCCAGCAGCTTATGTAACCGGTGTTGAACTTCTTGTCTCCTGGATAAAGAGTGAATATGCGGTAATGCCAAGATCGCTATTTTATAAAGATGGGCGAAGCGCAGAAGCAGAGAAGGCGATTGCAAAATCAGAAATGGTGGATTCGCAGATCGTTGCTAAATCAGTGGCGCTTGAATATCTAAATAGGTATTACCCACAATCCTCAACCATTTCAATTAAACCCAGTGATCTCGAAATTTCTTTGGAAAAGACTGGCGGACCAAGCGGTGGGCTAGCTTTTGCAATCGGAATCGTTGAATTACTAACTACCGAGAATATTTTGCAGGGCCAAAGCGTTGCTGTAACCGGGTCAATTGATCGCGCTGGGAAAGTGGGAAGTATCGGGGGAGTTGCTGAGAAAATTTTGGCAGCCAAGAAAGCTGGCGCAACTTTGATCCTGGTGCCAGAGGCCAATTGCCAAGACCTAGCGCCAAATATTGCAAAAATCCCATCTGGAATTAAAGTTGCGGCGGTTGGCAGCCTAGAAGAGGCTATAACCGCGCTCAATTCGGAAGACCCGCGAGGGTGCGCTAACTTAGGAGCATGATGAAAAAGCCAAGCCCGCTAGCAATTACCTTAATCATTCTGGCAGTTATTGCCGGCGCACTTGTTGCGTTAAGTGGTTTCTATGTTGATTGGCTCTGGTTTAACTCAGTCGGCTTCACCGAAGTTTGGACAACTGTCTTAACAACTAAGGTCGCACTCTTTGTGATCGCAGGTCTTTTAACATCGCTAATTATTTCGCTTAACGTTTATCTAGCGTTTCGTCGTCGTCCGTTCTATGTTCCAACATCAGTTGAAGCCGACAACCTAGAGCGCTACCGCGCAACGATTGATCCGATCCGCAAATTAGTTTTTGCCGGAATCGTCGTAGTCCTCTTCTACTTCGGCGGAACAAGTGCGACAAATCTTTGGACTTCATGGTTGCTCTTTAGAAACTCAACTGAGTTCGGCGTGCAAGATCCACAATTTGGGCTTGATATCTCATTCTTCGCATTCCGCCTCCCGTTCTGGCAAACACTTATCGGCTGGGGAATTTCAACTTTAATTTTGGCAACATTAGCCAGCGCTGCGGTTCATTACCTCTACGGAGGAATTCGCCCGCAGGTTCCACAAGAGCGCACAACAGTTGCTGCGCGCGTTCAACTCTCAGTACTACTTGGCTTAATCGTTCTCCTGAAGGCGGTTGCATACTGGTTCGACCGTTATGCACTTGCTCTTAAAGAGAGCAGATTGATTACCGGTCTTACCTATACAGATGTAAATGCAACACTTCCGGCCAAATCAATCTTGGCAGCGATTGCAGTTATCTGTTCGCTCCTCTTCTTTGCAAATATTGTCCGCAAATCATGGCTGCTTCCTGCAGCCGGTTCCGCCCTTATGGTTGGTGCTTCGGTACTTATCGCAGGCGTTTATCCAGGTGCGGTTCAGCAGTTCCAGGTAAAGCCTTCTGAATCATCGAAGGAAGCGCCTTATATTCAGCGCAATATCGATGCCACCCGTGATGCCTATGGCATTGCTGGAGTTGAGATGAAGGATTACCAAGCAACTGTTTCAACGAATTCAGGTCAGCTGGCAAATGATGCAGCGACGATTGCAAATATTCGCTTGATGGATCCAAACGTTCTCTCTGCAACTTTCCGTCAGCTACAGCAGATCAAGCCTTACTACTCATTCCCCGAATCACTCGATATCGATCGTTACACAGTCAATGGTGTACAACGTGATGCCGTTGTTGCGGTTCGCGAACTAAATATCGAAGGTAACCCAAGCCGTAACTGGATTAATGATCACTTGGTTTACACCCACGGTTTCGGATTTGTTTCTGCATTTGGAAATACCGTTGATGCCGACGGCAAGCCAAACTTCTTAGTGGGAGATCTTCCTCCAACAACCGGTCTTGGAAAATTCCAGCCACGTATTTACTTCGGTGAGAACGTTCCTGATTACTCAATCATCGGTGGACCAAAGACCGATACGCCAG
>CAZKNQ010000039.1:0-7502 GCA_964554225.1 uncultured Candidatus Planktophila sp. | reverse complement strand
TTTGCCAAAGTTTCATAGGCAAGCCGCTCTGCAAATGCGATGCCTTCTAGCGTGGCACGAAATTCATCAACATCACTCTCTGGAATAGCAGTTGAAATCTTCTTCAACTCCTTATGTGAAATCGGAAAGCGTTCTCCTGTACCAACGAGCGGATACATAACCGTAGTCGCCGGTCCGTGCTCTGCTGCCTTGCGATTCCATAAATTAATCTCATCTCTATGTTGTGCAAAGGAGATTCCACCTAGGTTGGAGGCACCACCACTAAGCCAGCGATTATCTGGAAGTAAGTGGCTATAGAAGCCTGGTCCACTCACCTCTTTCGGTGAAACAATTTTGATGACCATTGTTGTGCCAAGAGATGTGACGGCGCTGCCAAGTGCAGAGGAACCCACTGAAATCTGCGCAGTGCACCCATCAGTCATCGCTGCATAGATTGGAATCCCATGCTGAGATGTTGTGCCAAGTAAAGTTCCTGGAGCTACTAGTTGCGGAAGTGCAATTCCTAACTCTGCGGCCAGCGAATGTGCGCTTTCGCTCCATTGTTCTGTGGTGAGATCAACACCAGTCTTGAGCGCATGGCTCCAATCAGCAGCAACTTCACTTAGAGGAATTCCGCATAGATGCGCCACAACAAATTCAGGGGTATGGGCGAATAGATAGCTACCTTTTCCAACCTCCTTAATAATTGCAGCGGCGCGTGCCAGTGGGTTACCCGCACGGCCATCGTTATACATCGCAGCAGGTGCGATAGGTGTTCCATTCAAATCTGTGAGAACAAAGGTTCCAGACGTTGCTGAGATTGCAATCGCTGCAACCACTGCTCCGCTCTGATCTGCACTCTGCACGCTTTCAGAGATAATCTGATTAATTGCAGTGGTCCAGCTATCTGGATCTTGTGTCAGGCGTCCGTCCTCGCCTCGTTGCACGGGGGCTAAGTCGTGGCTTATTCGTGAATGTATAACGCCTGCGCTATCAATCAGGGTTCCACGAGCAGATTGCGTTGCGCAATCAATACCAAGCCAGAGCTGCTTCATCACAACGCCGCTATCGCATCCGGAAGACCGACCAGAGACTTCAAAACAATATCGGGCGTTGCTAAATCAGCAGCTGTCGGATCTGGATTTGCTTCACCCCGCAGAATCCAAGCAGTACGCATCCCTAAACCTTGCGCTGGAAGCACATCGGTATCGAGGCGATTACCAACATGGATAACATCACCGGCTTGCAAATTGAGCGCAGCTAGCGCTTTGCTAAATATCTCTGGGTTAGGTTTTTCAATGCCAACGATTGCAGATACACCCATGAAATCAATCAGGGGTGCGATGCCGTGAGCTTTGAGCGAATCAACCACGGTCGCAGCTTGATTAGCAACGATTCCAATGGCGCATCCAGCAGCGCGCATGTCTTCAATACATTTTTTGGCATCGCTATAAAGATCCGCATCACTGAACTTCCAGAGTGCAGTGGCTTTAGCCATTAACTCTTCTTTGGCATCGAGTGAACCCAAAAAGGCTATGCAGAGCTTGCTGCGCAGTGATCCCGATTGCGATTTCAGATGTTCGGTATAGATTTCTTCAAAGCGAGCGCCATCGATATCGCCAGCCAGTTCTTCAAGAGCTGCATAGATAGCTCGCTTGAAGACGTCATCTGAATAGATGATGCCGCCAATATCAAAGGTGACCGCTTTTGGTTGCATTACTTACTATCACCCGTCAGCAATTTACGACGCGCAACTTCATCCGGGCGAAAGGCAATCGTCTGCGCTGCTGAGTTAGGAATGAAATTAATGCCTCCAGCAGTCAGCGCACCTAAGCGCACACGCGCTGCTTTGACAGCAATCTGCGTCGTTGCCAGTGCTTCCTCTTTACCGTTACCGAAGGTGCAGAGGCCATGGTTACCAAGAATGATTTGGCGTGGGCTCATTCCATATTGTTCGCGATATTTAAGCGCTCCTGAGTAGAAGCCGAGCCCCAGAGAGAGACCTGGTTCATCGTAGGGAAGATAGAGAGGAATAGGTCCACAAATCACGCTCTCATCCGGAAAGACAGTTCCGCTGTAGTGAGCTGCCGCATCTTTACTTGCAGCAAGGGCTACAACTGGTGTGGGGTGGGTGTGCAGAGACCAACTTGATTCCAAGAGGTGAAAAGCGACAACATGAACCAAGGTCTCAATACTTGCCTTCTTAGTTACTCCGCTTGGTGTTACTGCTGACTTTAAAATCGCGTCTAACGCGCTATCAAGTGCCGGAGTACGACCGCTCTTGTGAGCTGCCTCCAGAATCTCGACTGATTTACTCAGAGATACCCAGACCCAATCTTCGGCCGTTGCCTCTCCCATGACAACGCCACTTGCCTTAACTAAAAAGCGATCATTGGCGGCATCAAGTACAGCGGCGTTACCTTCAGCCAAAATCGTCAGGTCTGCCTCTGGTGCGCCAGCGCGTACCGCTAAATCTGAGATTTCCTCTGCGAGCGTTGTCATGTCTCTCCTTCGACTAATCAGTGACTCGTTGGTGGGCGATTAATTCTTCATATCGGTTGCGCACAGCTTTGATCTGCTCGCGCGCAGAACTATCAGTGGTTGGTTGATAGGTTCCAAACTTCATATCGCTTGATGAAATTAATGCTCGCGCTGAGCCTATATCTGCGATTTCACCAGTAGTAATCGCTTGCACGATTGCGTTCCCGATGGCAGTTGCCTCAATGGGTCCGGTGATTACCTCTTTATTAGATACATCTGCGGTCATCTGAGAAAGATGCTCATTCTGCGCTCCCCCGCCAACAATATGAATCGCTGGCATCGCCAAACCGCTGCACTCTGCCAAGACATCGGCCGTATGAGCATATTGAAGTGCGAGAGATGCAAAAGTTGCTTGGGCGATTTCACCAGGAGTTTCAGGAACTGGCTGACCAGTCTCGCGCGCATACTGTTGAATCCGCGCAATCATTCCTCCGGCATAGACAAATACAGGTGCATCAACAAAGAACAAAGTGCGCCATGGATCACTCTGCGCTTTTGCTGCTGCCACTAAATCCACGTAATTAATTTCTATTCCTTGTGATTTCAAGTCACGACGGACCTCCTGAATAATCCAAAGGCCGGTGATGTTGCGCAATAGACGGATACTGCGATCAAAGCCGCCTTCATTGGTCAGGCGCTCATGCAAAGTAATCTCATTGGTAATTGGCGAATCAATCTCAACGCCCATCAGTGACCAAGTGCCTGATGAAATGTAGGCACTTCCTGGAGATTCAAGAGGTGTGGCCACAACAGCACTTGCTGTGTCGTGGCTAGTGGTAGCTATACATCTGAGCGGGCCGAGTCCGGTCTTGGCTTGGATATCTTCGCTGAGTACTCCGCGGATAGATCCGGCATCTTCAACTTCGCCAAAGAAATGCATCGGTATTCCAAGATCTTTCGCTAGTCCATAGGCCCATTGATTTTCCTGGGTGTCATACAAACCAGTTGTCGTAGCAATTGTGTACTCAGTGCCAATCTCACCGGTGAGCGCATGCAGAATCAAATCAGGCATGAGCTGTAAATACTTGGCGCGCACCAGCTCATCAGGAGTGTTATCTACAATCGCAAGGAGTTGGAAGATTGAATTGATCTCAAGTAACTGTGCACCTGTATCAAAATGCAGCCGTTCCAACCCGACAATGCTTGCCGCCTTCTCTAAATATCCATCAGTGCGATGATCGCGATGGCTGACAGGAAGAGAAACCAGCTTCTCGTTCTCATCTAACAAACCAAAATCAAGTCCCCACGTATCAATGCCAAGTGATTCAAATGGACCACGAGGTGCTGCAGTCGAAAGCGCATGTACTACTTCTTCAACTATCTTAGGAAAGTCCCAGCATCGTCTTCCCAAAGAATCCTGAACTACAGGGGTTTCAAAGCGGTAGAGAACTTCGGTCGAGATCCCTGCTTTGCCAATCTCGACAATCACAAGGCGGCCAGACTCAGCTCCCATATCAAGTGATAGATACCGACCCATGGCGCCCCCTTCTCTCCATCCCCCACTCTTATGCAAGAAAAGGCCTTATGCAAAGGGTAGAAAAAGTGAGGATGGCTTCTAACATTTTGTTATCAAGTCATCTACTGGGTGAAGCCTTAAGTAGCGTATTGAATTGTTCAATCCCTTCAATCCCTTGAATGGCTTCGATGCTGCAACAACTCTTGGAAAACCCAACCATTAAATGTCTAGTACGGTGGAACTTTACTGAATAAGATTCCACAACAATCGAGGCAAGACTTGCAATAACTAGACAGGAGACTGCATTGGCAAACAAGGGCGACCTTCTTCTTGAGATGAAGGATGTGAAGAAAAGATTTGGAGGTGCAATTGCACTTCGCGGAACAAATCTCTCAGTCCGTGCTGGCGAAATACACGCGCTCCTAGGAGAAAATGGAGCTGGTAAATCAACCATGCTCAAGATTCTCGCGGGTGTACACGAGCACGATGCCGGAACAATCACCTTGGGTGGTGCACCATTTATCTCTGGATCACCACAAGCCTCAATCGATCAAGGTATTGCAGTTATCTATCAAGAGCCATCACTCTTTCTCGATCTCTCCCTTGCCGAGAATGTCTTTGTTGGTCGCCAACCAAAAAAGGGTCTTGCCATCGATTGGAAAGAGGCTGAAGCACAAGCTCGCAAACTCTTTAACGAGTTGGGCGTTGAGTTAGATCCCAAGCGACAAGCACGTGGTCTATCTATTGCAGATCAGCAGGTCGTTGAAATTGCTAAGGCGCTCTCAATGAACGCCAGCATTATCTTGATGGATGAACCAACGGCAGCTCTCTCTGCCTCTGAAGTAGAACGCCTCATGACCGTGATGCGTAATCTGCGCGCAGCTAACAAGGCAGTGATCTTCGTAAGCCACCGCCTCGATGAAGTCTTTGCAATCTCTGACTTCATCACCGTCATGCGCGATGGTGCAACAGTTTCCGAGAAGGCCATCTCAAATACAGATTTACAGACTGTCATCAAAGAGATGGTGGGCCGCGAGCTCACAGAGCTCTTCCCTAAGACCGATCACCCTATTGGCGATGTAGTTCTCGAGGTTAACGACCTCACCAACCCCGCATATTTTCGCAACGTCTCATTCACTGTTCGTAAAGGAGAAATTGTTGCACTCGCTGGACTGGTTGGATCTGGCCGCTCTGAAATTGCACGCTCTATCTTTGGCGTTGATTCATATGAGACAGGCTCAGTCAAGATTAATAACAAGCCACTCAAAAAGAATTCGCCCATCACTGCGATAGCTGAAAAGATTGCGCTTGTTCCTGAAGATCGCCGCCAACAAGGCCTCTTTATGGTTGCAGGCGTTAATCGCAATATCTCAATGGAATCCTTTGACCGTCTGAAGGGTCGCATCTTCCTTAACTTTAAGAAAGAGCGTGCACTTACCAATCAATGGCGCGAGAATTTAAGTATTAAATACGCTGATCAATCAGATCCGGTAGATCGCCTCTCTGGTGGAAACCAGCAAAAGACAGTTCTTGCAAAGTGGCTCGCCACAGACCCAGATCTTTTAATCGTCGATGAACCAACTCGTGGAATTGACGTTGGCACCAAGGCTGAAGTTCATAAGTTAATTGATAAAGCTGCTGGTGAAGGCAAAGCAATTCTGATGATTTCAAGCGAACTTCCAGAAGTTCTCGGAATGGCCGATCGCATCATTGTGATGCGTGAAGGTCGCCAAGTCACAGAGCTTTCTCGCAAGGAAGCGACGCAAGAAAATGTCATCGCTGCAGCTACCACCGGAAAGAAGGGCATCTAACAGTGGCATCCATATTGAAGAAGCGAACCTTTGGTCGTGAAGCCAGCCTTGGCATAATCCTGATTTTCTGCATCGCTAGCACTGGATTTATCAATCCTCGCTTCGTGACAGGGGATGGAACCCGCGACTTGCTTTCAGCAACTGCGATTGTCGCGCTCTTGGCAATCGGCATGGCGCCAGTCATGATCATGCGTCATATCGACCTCTCTATTGCATCAACTGTTGGATTCTCTGCCTGGTTGGTTGCAGATTTCTGTGCCAAAAATCCATCATTTACATGGTGGCAGTGCTTTGTAATCGGCGGAGCAGTCGGTATTGCAGTGGGTGTTATCAATGGTCTGCTCGTTGCGGGTCTGCGCCTTCCGTCTCTGGTTGTGACTCTCGGAACTCTCTACATTGTTCGCGGTGGCGTATATGTTGTCTCGAACTCAGTGGATTACAACGCACAAGAGATGCCACCTAGCTTGCTCTCGCTCGGACAGAAGACTTTTGCCGGCCTGTTGCCATTCCCATTCTTGATGGTAATTATTTTGATGGTAATAGTTGCTTGGTATATGAAATACACCAAGGCAGGACGTGATTGCTATGCCATTGGCAGTAATCCACCTGCTGCTGATCTCGTAGGACTTAAAGTCTTCCGCAGAACATTCTTGGCTTATATCTTCTGTGGCTTTATCGCCGGAATCTCAGGAGTCTTCTACTTAATGCGCTTTGCACAAGTCGACTCCACCGCTTTCTACGGACAAGAGCTCGCCGTAGTTGCAGCTGCTGTTATCGGTGGAATTGGTCTTCTTGGTGGCGCGGGAACTGCAGTCGGTGTTGTTATCGGTGCGCTACTCGTGCAGACAATCCAGGGTGCGCTTGCCGCCCTTGGCGTTGATGCATTCTGGAAAGCAGCCATCAACGGCTTCCTACTTATTGTCGCAATCTATGCAGATCGTGTCTTGGCACGAAGAACCGAGAAAGCCTTACTGGCGCAACGAATTAAGGAAAGGGTTTAACCGTGTCTGAGAAAAATACCTTTAAAGTTCGCAAGTCCTGGGACACAGCAATCCTTGCCCTGCTCTTCGCAGTTTGGGTCTTGGCATCGTTTACAACAGATAACTTCTTGAGTTCAATTAACGTCTCACAGATCTTTTCAAATTCAAGTGAAATCCTAATCATGGGATTTGCGATGATCTTCCTCATCATCACCGGTGAGATTGATTTATCTATCGCCTCAATCTTGGCTCTCAGCAGCGCAATGCTCGGTTGGTCATATGCGGCAGGTGCGCCAATTTGGCTCGCAATTCTTATTGCAATGGCAGTCGGTACAGCGTGTGGCTTCGTTAATGGATTCTTAGTCACCAAGTTAGGACTGGGTTCTCTTGCCGTGACCATCGGAGCCCTTGCGCTCTATCGCGGTATTGCAAATGGAATTCTTGGCACTGAAACTGTCAATGAGTTCCCAGAGTTCTGGACCACATGGGGCTTTGACACGATTGGGACCACTTTTATTCCACAGACGCTTCCTGTCATCATAATCTTCGGACTCTTCTTCGGATTGCTTTTACACAACACCGCATTCGGTCGTCGCACACTTGCAATCGGACAGAGCCCAGAGGCTGCTCGCTTTGCTGGTATCAACGTTGTTCGCCACAAGATCATCGTCTTTACCTTTACCGGCTTTATGTCAGGTGTTGCAGGTGTTATCTACACCTTCCGCTTCTCAACTG